>JAFTKL010000052.1 GCA_017453285.1 Clostridia bacterium
CTTGTAGAAAATAGGTGTTGTGAGAAGTCCTTCGGGGAGAAGTCTGTATTCTTAGGTCCAATTGGATTCGGTGGTGCGCCAGCAGTCCGGACCAAGCCACTTGTATTTCTCGTCTGCACAGTGGACGTTTCCAAAGCAGTTGTAGCGGGAAATATAGGCGTTGATGCGGATGGTATGCTTGCCTGCGTTGAGCTTGCCGAGCTTTGCAATATAAGGCGGATACGCGATGGTATCTACCTTCTTGCCGTCGACCTCGACGGTCATAACGCCTGCGCGGTAGTGCATCGTGCGTAAGAAGATCTCGCTATCTTCTGCAAGTTCAAGCGGAACGTCGTAGCTTACGCAACCGCCGTAGAATGCAAGTCCCTGAGTGTCAAGTCGGTTGTAGGAGAGCTTCTCGGGGAGAGAAGTGATAACTCCGTGAGAGCCGACTACCTTTGTGCCGAAGTCTCCGAGGATATAGCAGCACTCAACGTCGGTGCGCTCGTCAAACGGAAGCTTGATCGTCAGCACGTTCTTGCCCTTGCGGATAGGGGGCAGAGCGGTCTTGCGGATCGAGATGTCGGTGTAAAATCCGAGATCTGCGAACTTCACGCTCTCGCCGTTGAAGGTGATCTCTGCCATCTCGGGATCTTCAAGCGCGAGCATAGGCGCGGGAACGTCGATCTCGCTCGCAAAGGTGTACTCAAGCGTTACGCTCCAACGGGGAGTCTTTTTCTCAATCGCCCAGGGCTGAACTACGCGACTTACGCGCAGAGGAAGACCTATTCTGCGGCGGAGCTTGCTGTCAAGGCGGAGAACCTCTTCCTCTTCTGCAAATTCCTCGCCGTCAAGTGCGTATCTTGCCTTGTCGAGCAGAAGCACGTTCGGCTCGGAGAGCGAGTAGGAAACGAACTCGGGCGCGTAGCAAAGCTCGCTCATAGGAGTAGCAGGGGTCTGCACGGGCTCAGCCTCGCCGTCAGCAAAGAAGAGCAGAGCGGAGTCGTATTCGTGCATCGTAATGGTAACTACGGTATCGTTGCCTGCGTATCTGAAGGTCACGGGCTTGATCTCGCCGGTCATAGTATCCCAAAGGGAAGGAATATATTTGCCGCGGAGCTTTACGTTGTAGCCTCTGCAGTTTGCGATGTCCTTGTTGTAAGGCTCGTCGCAGTGTGAGAGGAAGAGCCATACGCCCGTATCGTCTCTTCTTACCTGATGGATAAGGTCGTTTGAGAGTGCGCCATTCGTATAGCGAACGTCGACTGTTCTATAGGGATCAAGAGTCGAGAGAAGCGCGGAGCGGTTGAAGGAGATGCGCGTAGCTTTGTCGTAGAGCTTCTTGCCCCGCTCGGAGGGAACGGCGTCCTCGTACTTGGGAGCGTCGCCCATAAATATGAGCTTACCGCCTGCGGCGCGGAAGTCCTCGAGACGCTCGAGCGTGGTCGAGCGGAGGGTTTCGCACTCGGGAACGATGATAACGTCGTATTTCATAGCTCCGACCTCAAGGGGAGCGCCTGCCTTTTCGCACTGAGCGGGGAGAAGCGACTCGGAGATAAAGTCAAAGTCGATCGAGCCGCGCAAGAGCCACTGAGTCACGTTCTGGAAGTTTGATTCCATAGCCGCACGAACGAGGTTGGTGTTCTCCTCGGGACCAAAGTGCAGCCAATAGCTCTCAACGGGGTGGATAACGCCGACCTTTACTATAGGCTTACCTCTTGTGAGCGCGGTGTTGACTCTTGCAAAGTGGTCTTCAACGTAGGAATATTCCTTGTGCCAGGAGGACTGATAGTGGATAGACGCGGGGTAGTCGCGCTTAGCGTTTCCGTGCATAGATACCCAAGAGAGATGGGGAACTCTGACAGTTACGCCGAGAGCCGCCTGCCAGTCGCCGTGGAGCTTATGTCCGCGGAAGTCGAAATCCCAACCCGTAACGCCGTAAAGCTCGCTGAGCATAGCGGTCCGTCCGTACTGATGAACTGCAGATTGACACTGCTTTGCCGTGCTGAATTCGAAATATCCGCAGAGCATATCGATACCGGGAATACCGAAGGAACGGTAGGATCGCATAGCCTCACCAAGAGAGTGGGTCTGCGAGTGGAGGCTTGGCTCCTCCATCATATGTCCTGTAAGCGCAATACCGTGCTCGTCACACCACTTTCCGCAGAGATCGGCAAACGCCTCTGTGAAGCGGTCGCAAACGTGGTCGTGGTATCTGTAGCGTGCAAGCGAGGGCTTGCCGTCGGGAAGATCCCAGAGAAGCTCGGGTAAGTGAGGAATGAGCGACTCGCCGTATTTTGCTCTGAAGGTCTCGTCGAGATCGTCGGTCCAGGGTAAAGTTACCTCGCTCAGACTGTCCGCGTAGGGAAGCACGCCCTTGCGCGAGAACTGAGGCTCGTCGGTAAAGATCGCGGGTACCGTCTTGCCGAACTCGTCGCCAACCGTCTTAGCGTAGGGCTTGTAGGTGACATCGATGAACTTCTCTATTGCCTTGGGGTTGAGCGTGTCAACGTACGCCTGACCGTTGTACCAAGGATCGTTCTTCGCTACCTCACGGATGATGAGCCATTCGCGGCCCTCAGCTTTCTCGCCTTCCTTGAGCATCTTATATGAAGCGAGGCACTTGCTATCGTCAAGAAGAATATCAAATCTTGCGATTATCTCATCGCATTCGGGGATCTGTCGCTCGGTGTTAGGGGTGAAGCGCAGATATCTCTGTCGCATAGCGTAATCCTTGGTGACGATACCGCCTGCCGCGCCCGAGGGCCATCTGTCCTCGTCGTAGAGCCACGCAAGCATTTCGTTTTCCTTCGCGTGCTCGGTGCAAGCCTTGATAAGCGACATAAACTCGTCCGAGAGGTACTCTGTCGACATACCCGTTCTTACGTGCATATGGAATCCGCCGAGTCCCATCTTCTTGAATATGTCTATCTGGCGCAGAAGCTCGTCGCGCTCAAGGTCGCAGTTCCAAGCCCAGAAGGGAGTTCCGCGGTATTCACAGGTGGGGTTCTCAAACAGCTTTTTGTCAAGCTCTTTACGTTTTCTGTTCTCGTCGTAGATCATTTTTTACTCCTTTGCCTGTTGTTTTTTGAATTTGTTGGTTTATTTGAATTCTGCTTTGAATTTCTTGTGTTATTGCCCTTGGATTGCGTGCGCGCCGAGGGTTTCTTTGCGCTTGCGGACGGCTTTTTTGCATTAGTGCTTGGTCTCTGAACTCTCTCGTGCTCGGGGCGGACGAGACATTCGGGTCCGAAGCCTATCAGATCCTCGCGGCCGAGCTTTATGAGTGCCTCACGCACGAGCGGCGCATTCTGCGGACGGTTGTATTGAAGCAGAGCACGCTGGAGTTGCTTTTCGTGGTAATCCGTCGCAACGTAGACCTTTTTCATTGTCAGCGGATCAATACCCGTGTAGAACATTACCGTCGATGCCGTGCCCGGCGTGGGGTAGTAGTCCTGAACCTGCTCGGGTGCGTAGTGGTCGCGCTTGAGACAGAGCGCGAGCTCGAGCGCGTCGGCGAGCGTTGAGCCGGGGTGGCTCGACATAAGGTAGGGAACGAGATATTGCTCTTTTCCGAAGGATTTTGTCAGCTCGAAGTAACGCTTGCGAAATTTCTCGTAAACGCTGAAGTCGGGCTTGCCCATACAGCGAAGTACTGCCGACGAACAATGCTCGGGAGCGACCTTGAGCTGACCGCTGACGTTGTCTCGCACGAGCTTCTTGAAAAAGCTCTCGTCGGAGTCGGCGAGCAGATAGTCGAAGCGGATGCCCGAGCGGATAAATACCTTCTTAACCCTCGGCAGAGCCTCGATCGACTCGATTAGCTTGATGTATTCCGAGTGATCCGCTATCAGATTTCTGCATGGTGTGGGGGAGAGGCATTTGCGCGCCGAGCAGACACCCTCGCTGAGCTGCTTTTTGCAGGCAGGATAGCGGAAATTAGCCGTCGGTCCGCCGACGTCGTGGATGTAGCCCTTGAAATCGGGCATCTCGGTGATCTTCTTTGCCTCTTCAAGCACGCTCTCGATGCTCCTTGAACGCACGGTGCGTCCTTGATGGAATGCGAGCGCGCAGAAATTGCACGCGCCGAAGCAGCCGCGGTTGTGAGTCAGCGAGAAACGCACCTCTTCGATCGCAGGCACACCGCCGTCCTTTTCGTAGACGGGGTGGTAGGTGCGCATATAGGGAAGAGAGTAGACTCGGTCAAGCTCCTCGCGCTCAAGCGGCGGCATAGGGGGATTTTGGACGAGCAGCTTTCCGTCGTAATGCTCGACGATCGCTTTTCCGTTTATCGCATCCTGATTTTTATACTGAACACCGAAAGCCTCGGCGTATTTTCTCTTGTCGATCTTAAGCTCGTTGTAGTCAAACTCTGCCGCCACGGGATAGTGTATCTTCTCGCCCTCAGCAGAGAGATAGACGGTTCCGCGCACGTCGCGTATCTTCTTTACGGGCACGCCCTTATCAAGCAGAGTTGCGATGCGAAGCAGGATATTCTCGCCCATTCCGTAGGTGAGAATGTCGGCGCGGCTGTCGACGAGTATCGAGCGGCGGATGTTGTCCGACCAATAGTCGTAGTGCGCAAAGCGGCGCAGAGAGGCTTCAAGTCCGCCTATGATTATCGGCACGTCGCCGTAAGCCTCTCGGATGCGGTTGCAGTAAACTATCGTTGCTCTGTCAGGTCGCTTGCCTGCCTTGCCGCCGGGGGAGTAGTAGTCGGACGAGCGTTTTTTCTTTGCGGCGGTGTAGTGCGCGACCATCGAGTCGATGTTGCCTGCTGAGACGAGAAAGCCAAGACGCGGACGGCCGAATTTTTTGAATTCCTCGCAGCTTTTGTAGTCGGGCTGAGCCAGAAACGCGATGCGAAATCCCGCCGCCTCAAGCACGCGCGTGATTATTGCCGCACCGAACGATGGGTGATCGACGTATGCGTCGCCGCAGACGTAGACGAAGTCGGGGCGATCCCAACCAAGCTCCTTTATTTCCTGTGCCGTTATCGGCAAAAATCCTTTATGCATAATAAGTCCTTTCGGAATAATTTCTAAGTCTATTATACAACAACTTATATAAAAAGTCAATCGCCAAATCCAAATTAAAGCATATCAAAAACGGGCTGCCAAAGGCAGCCCGTTTGTCTATTTATCCTTTTTTCTCTCAACTCCGAAGATCTTTCGCAATATCGGTCCGAAAAACTTTGGGGTATGTACTAAAACTATCTTCATAAAGCACCTCCGTGTGATTTGGTCTCGCTACATTATATGCAAAAAATCCTTTGCGTGACTTATTTTTTCTTTTGCGGCTTCATATCATATTTACAGTAAAGTGACGGAGGAATATTATGAGTGCAATAGGCGGAATTGTGGATCTTTGCGGTCGCGAGGTGCATATCGACAGACTTCTTCTGATGCGTCGGGCGATGGCTCTGCGCGGCAGACGGCGGAGCTCGGCGTATATCGGAGACGGAGCTTGTCTTATCTACAACTCCTCAAAGCAGAACGCGTTCTGCTCCGACGAGGACAGACAGCCCGCGATCTTCGAGCGGCGCGGTAGGGAATACGCGCTCGCGATCGACTCGGAGAAGCATCAAAGCTCTGCGGTCTTTGAGTCATACAGAATTGACGGAATGGAGTTTCTCTCAGCGCTTGGGGGCGACTTCTCACTCGCGCTCTACGACGGCGAGCGCGAAATTTTGGTGCTTGCGCGCGACGCTGAGGGCCGCCGACCGCTATATTATAAAATTTTTAACCAAAGGATATATTTCGCATCCGAGATACGCGGAATTCTCGCGGCGACGGGCGAGTGCGCCAGCATTGACCGCGAGAGCCTTTCTTTGTTGCTCACCTCGCCTGCAGGCATCTATCGCGCGAGCGATATATACACCGACATCCGCGAGGTCGCGCCTGGTGAGTGCGTGATATTCGGACGGCTCGGAATGAGCAGATTTCGCTATCGCAGAAATGAACGTCACCAAGCGCGCGCCGAGCGGCAGAGGGCGATCGAGCCTTATGCCGTGACGCGAGAGAAGAGCATCGAGGACTCGCTCTCCGACGCATTGATTGCCTTTGAATATCCGCGTTTTGACGGCTTTATGCCCTCACTCTGCGAGTTTCTCTCATCGGCGGACGACAGGAAAGTGGTGTATTCCGACCCGATAAGGCAGAAGAGTATCTCTTATTCAAACGAGCGCGCAGACCGACTCGGCGCGTTCTACGGCGTGGAGTGCGCCGCGATGATGCCGAGGGGCAGTGAGAGACGGGAAGAGCTTTTTTCGGTTTATTCTTATCTTTATCGCCGATTCAACTCGCTTCCAAGCAAGGATATCGCTCTGCTTGAGAGTATTCTCGGTTGCCGCAAGCTCGCGTATATCGAAAAGCGGCTTCGCGAGGGCGAAAAAAAGAAGGATGCAGAGCAGGAGCTTTGCACCCTTGGTATGCTTATACAAACTGTTGCGTGGGCGTCATCGACGCGCCTCGCCATAAGTGACAGAAAGCCTCACTCCGCGCTCTCAACGATGTAAAGTCCGCCCTTTTTGACCGATACGAGCGCGCAGTTGCCCGTGATCTCGTTTGAGACTGCGTACTGATAGCGGTTTGTGAGAGTGGCATTATCAAGCGGATATTTGCAACCCTCGACCGATACGCCCTTGACCTTCTCGTCGTCCGCGATGAGCGAGAGGTATTTGTATCCGCTTCTTGAGATCAGCGTGCTCGTCGAGCGTATGTAGCGCACGCGGTTCTTGCCGTCGGTGATGAGCGCGTATACCTGCGCCTCGCTCAGCTCACGCAGGATTGCGAGGTTTGAGAGCGTGTGATCAAGTCGACCGCTAAGACCGCCGATGATCACGATGTCACGCGCGCCGCGTTTTATCGCGGTTTCGACTGCAAGCTGAGTGTCGGTGAAGTCCTTCTCGGCGGGAACGGTCAGTATCTCGACCTTTTCGTCGATCTCGCGCCCTCTGTCGATCGAATCGAAGTCGCCGACGAGTATCTGTACTCGGTCGCCAAGTGCTGTCGCATTGTGGTATCCCGAGTCAGCCGCGATGGTCAGATCATCGGACTTCGGGTGCTCGGTTATGTTTTCGGGGTGTATCTCGCCACCTACGTAGATAAAAGCCTTTTGCATAGCCCCTCCGTTACCATTTCTTCTTTGCTTTGAGTATCTCAAAAAGCTCGCAGTAGCTCTCGTGGCGCGAGCGTGCAACCTTGCCCTCTCTCAGAGCCTCAAGCACGGCACAGCCTTCTTCCTTGGTGTGCGAGCATTTGGTGTATCTGCATTTTTCTATGAGCGGCACGAACTCGCGCATCGTCGTGGGGAGGTCGTCCTTCTCAAAAAAGTCGAAGCGCGCGAAGTCGAGCATCGAAAAGCCGGGGGTGTCTGCTATGTAACCGCAGTCAAGCGCGTCCCCAAGCGTGTAAAGCTCGGCCTTGCGCGTGGTGTGTCTGCCGCGCTCGATCTTTCGGCTGATCTCGGACGTTGAGAGCTCAAGGGCGGGGAAGAGGCGGTTGAGAAGCGTGGATTTTCCTATTCCCGACGCGCCTGCGAATGCCGCGGTCTTGCCGTCTGTCAGATTTTCGCGAATGAACTCATCTATAGGCTCAACGCCGATATTCTCGACCGCCGAGAGCTTGAAGACTGTAAATCCGCTTTTTTCGTAGATCCCTGCAAGCTCGTCCGCGTATTTTGGGTCAAGCTCGCATTTAGTAATGACGATCACGGGCTCGATATTGTTGAACTCCGCGATGCATATCAGCTTGTCGACCGTTGTAAGTATCGGCGCGGGTGACGCCGCCGCCATAGTTATAAAAATAAAGTCAAGATTTGCAAGAGGAGGACGGATAAGAGAGTTCTTGCGCTCGCAAAGCTCGTCGATGACGAATTCGGTCATATGCTCGCTCTGCTTTGCTTTGCCCTTGAAGATCTCGGCATCATTCTCGCTTGCAGGGCGGATTATCACGTCGTCACCTGCAAGCAGAGTGACGTTATTGTGCTTGAACGCGCCGCGCGCGCGGCAGTTTACCGTAATACCCTCAAGCTCGCTCTTCTCACCGTTGAACGAGGAAAGCACGCGGACGGTATAAAGTCCGCCCACACCAAGCATTATTTTGCCATAATTTCCGTTTTGCATCAAATTTCCTCTCTTAAAACTAAGTTATCCAAATCCTCTGCCGCCGCTGACGGTGAGGCTTACGCGCGTTCCTTCCTCTATCTCGGTGCCGCCCGAGAATTCTTGAGCGATCACTCTGCCTAAAGGGAGATCGGAGGGCGCGTATTTTATTTCTCCCACCAAAAGTCCGCTACGGGAGAGTCTCTCGAGTGCCTCAGCCTCGCCAAGTCCGCAAAGCTCGGGAACGCTCACGAGCGGTATCCGCTTGCCTCGGCTGACCTTCAAGAGCACGTTCTGCCCAAGCTCGAGTCTCTCGCCGTCCTCGAACGAGCAGTAGCTGACTACACCTGCAGGAACGCTGTCCGACCACTCTTCGATAAGCGTGACCTCGATACCTGCGTTGCGTAGCATCAGTACCGCGTCGCGCCTCGTCATACCGACCGCACTTCGCATAGCCGTAGACGGTGTTGCGGTGTTGACCGTCAGCGTCACGTTCAGCCTGCCGTCGCGCGAGTAGAGCTTTCTCTCCACATTCGGTGCAGGACTTTGCGATATAACGCTTCCTGCCGCTTTCGTGGGATTGTATTCGTATTTTATGCTGTATTCAAAGCTGTCGGAGTCCTTAGCGAGCGCATCCGACTCGTATAGCCCGATAAGGTCGGGGACTCTGAGCGTTTTGTAGCTCGCGCCGACAAAGCCAAAGACCGAATACACCACGACCAGAGCCGTGAGCAGTGCGACCGACAGCACGATGGCAAGTGCCCTTAAGAGCACTCGCAAAGCTATCGGCGGTCGCCTTTTTTCCCCGATGGCTATCCATTTCGAACGCATTCTCTCAAACGTCGCACGCAGGCGCGCAGAAAATGGCGTTCTTTTGCTTTTTTGCTCCTCTTCGAATTCACCGAAGAGATCTATCTCCTCGTTCCTCGCAAGAGCGGTGAAGGGCTTTGGAAGCTGTTCACTCTTTTTTTTAGTATAAGCCCTCTTGATCTTGTATTTCATAAGCACCTCTGCAATTAAATATGTAACAGAGGTGTCGACTCAGGATCTCTTTTCTTCCTCTCGTCTAAGCTGTCCGCAGGATGCGTTTATATCCGCACCGAGCGTGCGGCGCACGGTCGCGCGGATGCCGTTGTCCTCAAGCGTCTTTGCGAATTTTGCAACCGACTGCTTGCCCGATGCCGCAAATCCCGTCTCTTCCACGGGGTTTACGGGTATGAGATTGACGTGGATGGGGAAGGAGTCGCTCTTTTTGGGGCGGAGCGCGGAGTTGAGCACCTTAGCAAGTCGCTCGGCAGAAGCGACAGAGTCGTTCTTGCTCGCGATAAGCGTGTACTCAAAGGAAATTCGTCTGCCCGTCGTCGCGTAGTATTTTCTGCAGGCTTCAAGGAGCGAGGATACGTTCCATTTTCTATTTACCGGCATTATTTCGCTTCTCGTCTCGTCGTCTGAGGCGTGAAGTGAGATGGAGAGGGTTATCGGCATATCTTCTTTTGCGAGCTTCTCTATCTTGTCGACAAGACCGCAAGTCGAGAGAGATATATGTCGGTAGCCTATGTTCATTCCGTTCTCGCATCCGACGAGACGGAGAAATCTTATCACGTTGTCGTAGTTGTCAAGCGGCTCGCCAATTCCCATCATTACTATATTGGAAATGCGCTCGCCCGTGTCGTTCTGCGCCATCATCACCTGACCGAGTATCTCGGAGGCGCGCAGATCGCGCAGTTTTCCGCCGATCGTCGAGGCGCAGAAAGCGCATCCCATACGGCAACCGACCTGCGAGGATACACAGATGGTATTTCCGTGCTTGTATTTCATAACGACGCTCTCAACGCAGTTGCCGTCGCAAAGCTCGAAGAGGTATTTTACCGTGCCGTCGATAGCTGAAACAAGCTTTCTGCGTATGCTCGGGAGAGAGTAGTAGGCGCGCTCGTCTATCTTCTGCTTTGTCGCCTTGCCGATATTAGTCATATCCGCAGGAGCGATACCCCTGTGCATCTGCGTAAAGAGCTGCTTTGCGCGGTATTTCGGCTCGCCGAGCGATATTATAAATTCCTCAAGCTCGCTCTCGTAAAGCGAGAGAAGATCGATCTTTTGACTGTCCATATAGCTTTACTTCCTTATAAGCTTGGATATAAAAAATCCGTCTGTCTTGTGTATATGCGGATAAAGCGTGATGTATCCGTCCTTTGCTTCGACCTTGCCGACCGTGAAGGGAACAAGCTCGAATTCGGGGTGGCGCGAGAGAAAATCAAGCACTCTGAGCTCGTTTTCCTCAGGGAGCAGAGTGCAGGTCGAGTAGACGAGCAGTCCGCCGCGCTTGACGTACTTGCACGCGTTATCAAGTATCGCGGACTGTATCTCGGGGAGTCGCTCGGACTCCTTGGGGTTCTTGTAGCGCAGCTCGGGTTTTTTTGAGATAACTCCAAATCCCGAGCAGGGAACGTCGCAAAGCACGCGGTCGGCAGATCCGATGAGCTCGGGTATCTCAATTCTGCCGTCTGCCGCTCTTGTCTCGATAATGTCGATGCCGAGTCGCTCAGCACCGCTCTTTATCAGCGAGAGCTTGTTTTCGTGCAGATCGAACGCGAGAATTCTGCCCTTGTTGTTCATCTTTATAGCCGAGCCGAAGCTCTTGGAGCCGGGGCAGGAGCAGACGTCTATGAGCGTGTCGCCCTCGCGCGCGTCAAGAGCCTCTACGCAGATCTGCGATGCCTCGTCCTGAACGAAGAAAAGTCCGTCGCCATAGCCGTAAAGCTCGCGCACAGATCCCTTTACGTGAAGTCCTGCGGGTGAGCTCTCGCTATACGTCGCGCCCTCTATATTTTTTGCAAGCTCTTCGCGGCTGATGCGAAGCGTGTTGGTCCTGAGAGTCGTGTCGGGCGTTCTGTTGAAGCCCTCGAGGATGCGCTCAGTCGTATCCCCACCGTATGAGTCGAGCAGCTTTTCGGCAAGCTCGCGGCAGACCGAGTATTTTATTGAAAGATAGTAGGCAATATCGTCTCTTTCGGGCTCGTTTACGGGTGTTCTCGTATGAGCGCGGAGTATCGCGTTCACAAATCCTGCCGTCTTCTTTGTGCAGAGAGAGACAGTCTCGTTTATCGCCGCGTGTGCGGGGATGCGGTCGAGGTAGCTAAGCTGATAGATTCCGAGTCGCAGAGCACAGAGCACGCTCGCGTCAAGCTCGGAGAGAGGTCGCGCCGAAAGAGAGGCTATGCGGTGATCAAGTGTCAGCTTGCGCTCGGTGACTCCGTAGAAAAGTATTGACGCAAGTCGCTTGTCGGCGGGCGACATCTCGCTCGCTTCAAGCGCGTGGTCAAGTGCTATATTTGAATATTGTCCTGCCTTTTCTGCCTTGAGCAGAAGCGTGTGAGCGAGTTGTCTTGGTGTCATTTTGTGTCCTGTTAATTTGGTAGTTTGGTAGTTAGTTTTTGTTGGGCTTTTTCCACCTTTCTTTCGAGAACCTGCTGCGCTTCGCTTAGCGTCGAGTTTTCTTTGAAAACGTCGAGGTGGAGCCAAAGAACTTGAATGAAGGGAAAAGCTATTGGTGCGCCGCAGGAAAGTTTTGATCAAACTTTTTCAAAAGTTTGCGGTATCCAAAGGCAGAGCCTTGGTCGCTCGTCGCAACGAGCGAACTTCCCTAAGCGGTGTTTTCTTATCTTCTTCTATTGCCTCTTCCGCCAGCTATCAGAATGAGACGGAGAAGCGTGAGAAGCGAGGTCAGCAGTGCGGCAACGTAGGTCAGCGCGGCGGCTGTGAGCACCTTGCGCGCACCCTTCAGCTCGTCGGGATTGAGCATCCCCGAGCCCGACAGCACCGCGAGTGCACGCGAGGACGCGTTGAACTCGACGGGGAGCGTTACGAGCTGGAAAAACGAGATTGCGGCATAGAGTATGATGCCCGCGAGCATCAGCGGCTCGCTCGCCATCAGAAGTCCTATGAAAAAGAGCGGAATTGCAAGCATTGAGGAAAAATTCGTGATAGAAACAAGACCTGCGCGGAACTTGATTGGCGCGTAGCCCTTTGCGTACTGTATCGCGTGGCCTGCCTCGTGTGCCGCAACTCCTATAGCCGCGGGGGAGGGTGAGGAATATACGCCTGCCGAGAGTCTTATGACGTTAGCTCGCGGATCGTAATGGTCGGACAGATGACCTGCGACCTGCTCGATGCGCACGTGCGAGAGCCCGTTTGCGTCGAGTATCCTTCTTGCCGCATCGTAGCCCGTGTATCCTCTGTAGGTGCGCATAGCCGAATATTTCTTGAAGGTCGATGACACCTTGGCCTGAGCCCAGAGCGAGATCAGAAATCCTGGTATCACCAAAAGTATGGTCCAATCGTAGTGGAAGAGACCGAACATCATATCAAAATTTACCTTTCTATTTTAAATCAGGAAAGTCTGTCGCCGAGTGCGATCTTGCGTCCTCTGATGAAATCCTCTGCGCTCATTCGCGACTTGCCCTCGGGGAGAAGGCGGAGAATTCTTATCGATCCGACGGCGCACGCGACTTCAATTCCACCATCAAGCGAGATGACCTTGCCGATCTCGTCCTCAGCGTGAGGTGCAGAGTCGTCTGCCACTCTCGTCTCGATCACCTTGAGCAGTTTGCCGTCGGGTGTGTGAGTGAGTGCGAGCGGAATAGGCGAAAGACCTCTTGTGAGGTTGTGGAGAGTGCGTGCATCCTTCGAGAAATCAAGAATGCAGTCCTCTTTGGTTATCTTGGCGGCATAGGTCGAGAGCGAATCGTCCTGAGACACGCGCACAGCCTCGCCCTTCTCGAGAAGAGCGACCGTGTCAAGCAGAGCTTTAGCTCCGAGCGCACCGAGTCCGTCGTGTATATCCTCGAAATTGTCGTTCTCACCAATGGGAAGCTCGTATTTGAGCAGCATATCGCCCGTGTCGAGTCCTTCAGCCATATACATAGTTGTAATTCCGGTTACGCTCTTGCCGTCGATGATGGCTCTCTGCATTGGAGCTGCGCCTCTGTACTCGGGCAGGAGCGAGCCGTGAACGTTGATACAGCCGTATTTGCAGTATTCAAGCACGTTCTTGGGGAGTAACTTTCCGTATGCGACCACCACGATAAGCTCGGGGTCGATAGAAGCGAGAAGCTCAGCAAAAGCGTCGTCACGCAGAGTCGCAGGCTGATATACGGGAATTCCTTTCTCCTCTGCGTATACTTTTACGGGAGGGGGAAGAAGCGCGTAGCCTCTGCCCTTGGGTTTGTCGGGCTGAGTGACGACACCGCAGATCTCGTGCTCGCTCTCCTCCACGAGAGCCTTGAGCGTAAAGAGCGCGAAGTCGGGTGTGCCCATAAACAGTATTTTCATATTATATCCCTCTTATTCGTCGTTATCCATTCTGATCGCGCAATCGACGTAAAGCTTTCCGTCGAGGTGATCGAGCTCATGACAGAACGCCTTTGCAAGAAGTCCGGAGCCCGTGATGTCTACCGTCTCGCCCTTGCGGTTGAGCGCTCTTACGGTAACGTGCATTGGTCTGCGCGTAACACCCCATCTGCCGGGAACCGAGAGACAGCCCTCTTCACTCTCCTGCTCGCCCGAATACGCGATAATCTTGGGGTTGATAAGCTCGAAGAGTCCCTCGTCGGGAGTCTCGATAACTACTATTCTGCGCAGAACGCCCACCTGCGGTGCGGCGAGTCCCACTCCGTCAGCGGCGTGCATAGTCTCGACCATATCGTCGAGAAGGCGCAATATTCTGGGGGTTATATTATCTACGGGACGGCAGACCTTGCGGAGTGCCTCGTCGCCGATCTTAAGTATTTTCAGCTTAGCCATAATTTTCTCCTTATTATTTATATCAAAGATTTGACGGATTGAAGTCTATTGAGAGGTTGAGTCCCTTCGCGCCCGACTTTGAAAAATC
Organism: Clostridia bacterium; assembly: GCA_017453285.1. Taxonomy (GTDB): domain Bacteria; phylum Bacillota; class Clostridia; order Oscillospirales; family CAG-272; genus HGM12713. The sequence goes on from JAFTKL010000052.1 coordinate 13,971, forward strand.
CGCGAGCAGAGAAGAGAAGAGAGAGCGCGAGCGGCGGTTGAGCTTGCACTTTATCACCATTCGCATTCTGTATCTGCCCTCGACTCTGTACACGGGAGCCTCGAACGGTCCGAAGGTGAGAAGCGGCAGATCGGAATATTCCTCACTCACAAGCTTCGAAAACTTGTCCGCGAGTATTTTTGACGCGCGCAGAAGCTCCTTTTCGTCCTCGGACGAGAGAGTCATCAGCGCGATATCGCAAAACGGCGGAAATCTGAGCTGACGGCGCAGTCTGATCTCGTTGCGATAAAAACTTTCATAGTCTTGCTTGCAGGCAAGACGGATACAGTCGTGGTCGGGATTGTTGGTCTGTATGATCGCCTCGCCCTCCTTGTCGGCTCTGCCTGCGCGGCCTATGACCTGAGTCAGCATCGAAAACGTGCGCTCGGTCGCGCGGTAGTCGTCGAGATAAAGCGACGCGTCCGCGAGCAGAACTCCGACAGTCGTGACAGCGGGGAAGTCGTGCCCCTTCGTTACCATCTGCGTGCCGAGAAGCACGTCAGCCTCGCGTCTGCGGAACTTTCCGAGCAGCTCGCCGTAGGCGTTCTTGGTGCTCGTGGTGTCGGTGTCCATTCGCAGAATTTCCGCATTCGGCAAAAGCTCGCGAAGCTCCTGCTCGATGCGCTGAGTGCCGTAGCCCATTCTTGTGATATGCTCGCTCTTGCAGGACGGACATTCGGTCGGCATCGGCATTCGTCTGCCGCACCAATGACAGCGCAGCTCGCCTTTTTCATACGACGAGCCAAACGTGTGGTAGGTCATCGAGACACTGCAGGTAGGGCAGGAAATAGCCTCTCCACAGCTTCTGCAGGATACGAAATTGTTGTATCCGCGGCGGTTGATGAAGAGTATGGATTGGTTGCCCTCTTCCTTGGTGCGCACCAGCTTTTCGCAAAGCTGATTGCCAAGCGGTGATGTTACGCCGCCGCCTGAATTCTTTCGCATATCGACGACAGATACCTTTGGGAGCTTTGCACTTCCGTAACGGTGCTCGAGCTTGATAAGCGTGTATTTTCCTTCCTCTGCCTTGTGGTAACTCTCAAAGGACGGAGTCGCCGACGCGAGCAGCATAAGTGCGTTCTGCTTGCTGACTCGGTAGCGCGCCACGTCTCTTGCGTGGTATTTGGGATCACGGTCGGATTTATAGGTGTGCTCCTGCTCCTCGTCAATAATTATAAGTCCGAGGTTGTCAAGCGGAGCGAAAACGGCAGAGCGCGTGCCGATAACGACGTCGGCTCCGCCATTCTTTATTCTTTTGTAGGTGTCAAGTCTCTCGCCCTCCGAGAGTCCCGAGTGGACTATCGCCACGCGGCGACCGTAGCGTGAGCAAAATATCGCGAGCGTCTGTGGAGTGAGAGCTATCTCGGGTAGCAGAACGATAACGCTCCTGCCGCTGTCAAGCACGCGGTCGATGGTCTTCATCATAACCGAGGTCTTTCCGCTTCCAGTGACTCCGTGGAGCAGAGCGGCTCTCGGCTCACCGCAATCGGCAAGCTCGCAGAGCGTTGCGTACGCCGCGTTTTGTTCATCGTTTAGCACAAGTGGCTTTTGCTCGCCGCTTGCGTACTCGTCGGGATCGATGATCTCGAGCCCTCTGTCGACGCTCTTCTGTATCTTTTCAAGAATTCCTTTGTCGCAAAGAGCCTTGAGCTGAGCAGAGGATACCGCACAATCAGAAAGCACCTGCTTGAGAGGTATCTCCTCACCCTCTCGGTCGGTCATATAGCTCAGCAGACCGATGTGTGCGAGCGAGCGCAGACGGATATCCTCGTCTTTACCGTCGAGGATGTCTCTTGCGCGGTCGCCGTCGATCGCGAGCTTGTAGAAATTCTCTGTTTTTTTCGATGCTTCTCGGATCTCGTAGTCCTCGTTTATCAGTCCTGCCGCGACGAGAGCCGATATTGCGCCCTTTGTCGCAGGACCAAAATGAGACTTGAGAGTTTCAAGATCTACCTTCTGCTTCTTTTTGATGAAGTCGAGAATGTAGAGTGTGGAGGGATCGAGTGCGGCATCCGACGGTCTGTCCGCGTCGGTCGGCATATAGACCGTGTGCGGACGGGAAAGTACTGCGGCAGGGATCATACTCCTTACCGCGTCACCGATAGTGCAGAGCGTTTGCTCCTTCATAAAAAAGCAAAGACCGAGCATCTCCTCTGTGAGCGAGAGTCGCTTGTCGCAGATAGAATCTATCGGCTTGTAGCCTCTGTTTTTGTCTGGAGGGCAATCTTTAAGGGAGACCACCAAAGCGATCTCCCTTGCATTAGCCGTGCCGAAGGGAACCGATACGAAATCACCCACGCGAATGTCGTCGCGCAGATGCGGCGGGATAAAATAATCGTACTCGTTATCAATATGATATAAGCTTTTCAGTACGTGCAGCCCTGCGTATTCAGGCATACTATCCCTCCGTTTCCCCAAAGGCGTATTTTTTTGTTCTCTGATTATTCTGCGTCCTCGGTTGCAGTCTCTGCAGTTTCTTCTGCAACAGCCTCGGGCTCTTCAGTCTCTTCAACGTGAACGATCTGATACTCGCCGCTGCTGATACGGGTGATAGCGTTCTTTACCGCCTTTTCGTCGCGGTATTCCTTGTTGATCATGTTGATGAGATTGCGGTCTGCCTCTTTGTTTCCGGTTGCCGACTTCTCAGCAGCCTCGCGCTGTCTTACGTACTCGTCGGTGATGAGTCTTGCGCACTTTGCGGTAGCAAGAGCAAGCTCGTAGCGGTTGAATTCGTCCTTGGTAAGTTCAGAGATAGTAGGATAAAGCATTTTTGTCTCCTTAGTAAATGTTTATATAGATTTAATTTTAAGCGTTGAGATAGTTTTTCGCAACGTCGGGGTTGCGTCTGATAGAGAGCTTTTCTGCTTCAACTATAGAGAGTATCTGGTCTGCGGCATCGCGTGCCTTGCCGTCGAAGTTATACACGACGTAGTCGTAGCAATCCGCGAGCGCGACCTCTTCCTTGGCTCTTGCGAGTCGAAGAAGAATCTTGTCCTCTGTCTCGGTTCCTCTGCCGCGCAGGCGCGCCTCCTGCTCGGAGTAGGAGGGGGGAAGGAGAAGCACGAGCACAGCGTCGGGGTATTTAGCCTTTACGTTGCGCGCGCCTTCGACCTCGATCTCGAGTATGAGATTTTTACCCGATTGCATTACCTCTTCAGCCTCGCGAAGCGGTGTGCCGTAGAAGTTTCCGCAGTATTCGGTATACTCAAGCATATCGCCCGAGTCTATTCGCGAGAGAAATTCCTCGCGGGTTATGTAATGGTAATTTACGCCGTCGACTTCACCCGGACGGGGAGCGCGCGTGGTTGCCGAGACCGAGAATGCGAAATCCTCGCGCTCAAGCAGCATAGCGTTGACAGTACCCTTGCCGCTTCCTGCGGGTCCGGATACAACGAGCATAAGTCCTTTTTTCATAGAGAAGTCCTTCCTTTGATCATTCGGGCTCAGTCTCGTCCTCGGAATCGGTATCGAGTCTGTTGGCAATAGTTTCGGACTGTATCGCGCTGAGGATGACGTGCTCGCTGTCGGTGATGATGACCGCGCGCGTACGTCTGCCGCAGGATACGTCTATAACTCTTCCTGCGTCCTTTGCATCCTGAATAAGTCTCTTGACGGGGGCGGAGTCGGGGCTTACGATGGTGATTATGCGGTCTGCGGCAACCATATTGCCAAAACCGATATTAATGAATTTCATAGCTGTTCTCCAAAAGAAAAATCTTTTTTATTCGATGTTCTGAATCTGCTCGCGTATCTTCTCGATCTCGCACTTGATGTCCACGACGATCTTCGCGATAGAGGAGTTCTGGCACTTCGAGCCGATGGTGTTTGTCTCTCGGTTCATCTCCTGAATGAGAAAATCAAGCTTTCTTCCCGCGGGCTCGCCCGATGCGAGAATGTCGTAAAATCCGTCAAAGTGGGAGCTGAGTCTGACAAGCTCCTCGTCGATGGCAACCTTATCCGCAAATATTGCGCACTCTGTCAGAATTCTGCTCTCGTCGAATACTATGCGGTTGTCTGCAAGCATATCGCGAAGCTTGCCTTCAAGCTTTGTTCTGTAATCCTCGACATCGTTCTTCGAGAGCTCCTCGATCTTGCCGACGAGACTCTTGATGTTTTCTACCTTTGTGCTAAGATCGCGCTCGATGTTCGCACCCTCGCGCTCGCGTCCTGCGAGAAAGCCTGGGATCGCCTCGTCAAGAACGGTGCACAGGTCTGCCCATTCCTTCTCGGTGTCTTCCTCGGATTTTCTGACCACGAAGATATCGTGGTTCTGCGCAACTCGCATAATGCTGATGTCGTCCTTGAGATCGAACTTTTCGCCAAGCTCGCGGAGAGCCTTGATGTACGCTTCTGCGTAGCCCTCGTCTATGCATATATCGGGAACGGGGGAGTCGATGACGTCGATTGTGATAAACACGTCGACCTTTCCGCGAGAGATCGAGTTAGCCTGCAAATAGGGCTTTATCTTTTCTTCGAGAAAAGAGAAAGAGCGGGGAAGCTTTACCGAGCAGTCGAAAAATCTGTTGTTGACCGACTTGAGTTCGACCGTGATATCCTTGCCGCCGACCGTCTTTCTTGCTCTTCCGAACGAGGTCATACTTTTGATCATTTTACTCTGTCCTTTCGGGTAAGACAAATTTCGGATTATATTATCATATAATATTATAAACCTTTTTTTCTCTCTTGTCAACGAATTTTTGAATTTTGAGCTATTCTTTACAATAATTTATATAAAATAACAGCTTTTTTGAGCAAAATAACGATAGGTTTTGGGGGCTGTGCAGAGAAGATACGAAAAAATTAAAAAAAGTTGTAAAGATTTTAAGAAAAATGCAAAAAGCTCTTGAAATTTCTCCGAAAATGAGGTATAATGAATGCGTATGAAAAATTAAGAATTACTTTTTGGAGGTAAATAACAATGGTAGTAGCAGGCGATTTTAAGAATGGCATTACTTTCGATATGGACGGTGCGGTTTTCCAGGTAATCGAATTCCAGCACGTTAAGCCCGGTAAGGGTGCGGCTTTCGTTCGTACCAAGATCAAGAACGTAATCACCGGTGCAGTAGTAGAAAGAACCTTCAGCCCTACGGATAAGTTTGAGAATGCTTACATCGAGAGAAAAGAGATGCAGTATTCCTACAACGACGGCGATCTTTATTACTTCATGGATATGGAAAGCTTCGAGATGCTCCCCCTCAACAGCGACAAGCTCCCCGAGAGCTTCAAGTTCGTTAAGGAAGAGATGATGTGCAAGATCATCTCCTACAAGGGCAACGTATTCGGCGTAGAGCCCCCCACGTTCGTAGAGCTCGCAGTAACCCAGACCGATCCCGGCTTCGCAGGTAACACCGCAACCAATACTCTCAAGCCCGCAACTCTTGAGACCGGTGCAGTTATCAAGGTTCCGCTCTTCATCAATGAGGGCGAGGTGCTCAAGATAGACACCAGAACCGGCGAGTATCTCTCCAGAGCATAATCGGAGGGAAGAATAATGACGCTTGGTGAAAAGGCTGCTTATATTCAGGGGCTTGCCGACGGAGTAGAGCTCGACGAGAGCACCAAGGAGGGCAAGCTTATTGCCGCTCTTATAGATCTCGTTGGCGATATGGCTGACGCTATAGAGGCCCTTGAGGATGATGTCGATACTCTCAACGAGTACGTTGAAGAGCTCGACGAGGATCTCGGAAGCGTAGAGGAGCTCCTTTACGACGAAGAGGACGACTTTGACGATGACTTCGAGTGCGACGGCAATTGCTGCGATTGCGACAGCGATTGTGAGCTTGCAGACGAGGACTTCTTTGAGGTCGAGTGTCCTGCTTGCGGCGAGACGATCTGCTTCGATAGCAGTGTCGATCCCGAGGAGCTTGCTTGCCCCGCATGCGGCGAGAAGTTCGAATGCATAATTGCAGAGGAGGATCTTAAGGCGCTTGACGGCGAGGAATGATCCTAAAGATAACGGGAGGAGCGCAAGCTCCTCTCGTGCTTTGTGTAAAAAAGTATAAAATAATGTAAATTTTTTTGAAAAAAGCCTTGACACGCAGTTGCGAAAGTGGTATAATGTTGATACCTCTGCGAGCAGGCTTTTTTGTCGTGCAACGATAGCGCCATAGCCGAAAGGCATCGTAGCATACTGCTCGGTGAGGGAGGTGCACGGACTGTTGCCGTGTCGTTTCCGAAAGGGAGACCCGACGGTGAACGGTCAAATATTTTGAAAATGGAGGTGCCGCTAAATGGCTAATGATGCAAGAGTTAAGATTACTCTGGTATGCACAGAGTGCAAGCAGAGAAATTACGACACGAAGAAGAACAAGAAAAACGATCCTGACAGACTCGAGCTCAAGAAGTACTGCAGGTTCTGCCGCAAGCACACTCTTCACAAAGAATCTAAGTAATTGGGAGGATTGTTGAAGATGGCAGAAGAAAAGAACGTAGCCCCCGCTGAAAAGCAGCCTAAGCCCAAGAAGGAAAAGCAGAAGGGTAAGGTTAAGAACGCGTGGAGAGGCTTCAAGAGTGAGATCAAGAAGGTAGTATGGCCCAGCTGGAAGCAGGTTCTCAAGGGAAGTGCTGTTGTTCTGGCTGTCGTTTCGGTCTGCGCAGTTGCAGTCGGAGCGCTTGATTTTGCTTTCCAGGAAGGCATTACTGCAATAGTAAAGCTTTTCTCCTAAGAGGTTTTTACAATGAGTGATATCAATGAGATGAACGTCGGTGTCAGATGGTATGTGGCGCACACCTATTCCGGCTACGAAAACAAGGTAAAGGCAAGCCTTGAAAAGATCGTTGAAAACCGTGGACTCGGACATCTTATCTTCGATATCAAGATCCCCGTTGAGACCGTTATAGAAAAGAACGGCGACGTGGAAAAAGAGGTCGAGGTAAAGATATTCCCCTCGTACGTCCTCATCAAGATGATCATGACCGATGAGAGCTGGCACGCTGTAAGAAATATTACGGGTGTTACGGGCTTCGTAGGTCCCGGCTCGCGTCCCACTCCTCTTACCGAGGCAGAGGTCGAGTCGCTCAACATTGAAACTAAGCGTGTAGAGCTCAAGTTCAAGGAAGGCGACAATGTAGTGATCACAAGTGGACTGTTTGAGGGCTATAGCGGAACTGTTCAGGCAGTATCCGACGATCTCAAAATCGTTACGGTGCTCGTTAAGCGTGGCCGTCGCGATATGCCTGTAGAGCTTGACACGAGCGTAGTAAAGCTCGCGTAAGCAAAAGTTCGCGACACTTCAGGTCGCAAATCGTGGGAGGGAGAAAAATTTTCTAATTCTCCCGTATTATTCACCACAATGGAGGTATTTTAATTATGGCAAAGAAAGTCATGGGCTATATCAAGTTGCAGTTGCCCGCCGGAAAGGCAACTCCTCAGCCCCCCGTAGGTCCGGCACTTGGTCAGTACGGTGTTGCAATTCCCGTATTTACAAAGGAATTCAACGAGAGAACTAAGAACGACATGGGTCTTATCATCCCTGTAGTTATCACTGTTTACGCTGACCGCTCCTTCACATTCATCACCAAGACTCCCCCCGCTCCCGTTCTTATCAAGAAGGCAGCAGGAATTGAGTCCGGTTCTGCAAAGCCTAACAAGACCAAGGTAGCTAAGCTCACCAAGGAACAGGTTCGCAAGATCGCAGAAACAAAGATGCCCGACCTCAACGCTTCCTGCATCGAGACCGCTATGAGCATGGTCGCAGGTACAGCTCGCAGCATGGGCGTAGAAGTTGAAGACTAAGGAGGTACGGCAAAATGGGAAAGAAGTATGTAGATAGCGCAAAGCTCGTAGATAAGAGCAAGGCTTACGATCCCGCTGAGGCTCTCGAGCTCGTATGCCAGACTTCTAAGGCAAAGTTCGATGAGACCATCGAGATCCACATCCGTCTGGGCGTTGACTCCCGTCACGCAGACCAGCAGGTAAGAGGAGCAGTTGTTCTCCCCAACGGAACCGGTAAGAAGGTAAAGGTTCTCGTATTCGCTAAGGGCGACAAGGTTCAGGCAGCTCTTGACGCAGGCGCAGATTATGCAGGCGGTGCAGAGTATGCAGAGAAGATCCAGCAGGAAAACTGGTTCGATTTCGACGTAGTTATCGCTAGCCCCGATATGATGGGTGTTATCGGTAAGCTCGGTAAGGTCCTCGGTCCTAAGGGACTTATGCCTTCTCCTAAGGCAGGTACCGTTACTCCCGACGTTGCTAAGGCTGTTACAGAGGCTAAGGCAGGTAAGATCGAGTACAGACTTGACAAGACCAACATCATCCACTGCCCCATCGGTAAGGCATCCTTCGGTGTTGCAAAGCTCCAGGAGAACTTCGATACTCTCCTTGGCGCAATCATCAAGGCTAAGCCCGCTGCTGCAAAGGGTCAGTACATCAAGAGCTGCGTAGTAGCTTCTACTATGGGCCCCGGTATCAAGATCAACCAGGGTAAGCTCAGCTGATAAGGCTAATAAAAAAATCACACGGCGTATACCGTGTGATTTTTTTATTTTTAGTCAAGAGCAATTCCAAGCTTATCGAGGTTAGGAAAGAGAGGCTTAGCAAGAGTTCTGCAGGATATTCTTGCCATATCCGAAATGCTCGTTTTAAAGCCGTCTCTGTACCAATCTATCATCTGAAAGCAAAGACCGCAGACCGCAAACTTGAATATCTTCTCGCGCGCCCAATCGCTGTCGTCGGGCAAAAATTTTTTGATACTGACCATATCGTTGACAGGGAAGTTGATTGAAACGTCTATTATCTTCTCGAGCATATTGTTTTTGTACAGCGCGTCAAGAAGCTGTCTGTGTTCAAGCCAGAAGGCATAGTATTTTTCAATCTCTTTTCTGAGCGTTCTTGAACCCTCAACCGTTGGCGCAGCATTAAAGCCGGAGTATTCGGTCATGGTATGCTCAATGAGCGCATAGAGGGCGTCATCTTTGCTCTCAAAGTATCTGTAAAAAGTCTTTCTGGGCATATCAAGCTTGTCACAAAGCTCGGTTATTGTGATCTCATTATAGGTTTTTTTCATCATTATTTCAAGAAGTGCAGACTCTATCTCTCTCTGTCTCCTTGCAGATTGCTCGGTCTTACATAGCTTATACATAAAAAACCTCCAAAACAAGGTTTGTGTCACTACCGTGTCACCCTATAACCATATTATAACAAAAAAATTTACAATTAGTCAAGTCATTTTCGAAAAATAACCATTTTAGATAAAAACACACACTGTTTTTGTCTAATATTCACAATTTTTACACATCTTTTTCTGTCTTAGGTGTCACACAATCGACTTTTTGGGACTTTTTAAAATATATTATATTTGTTATAATGTATATTGCAATAAAAAAACTATTGGAGGATAAAATGGCTAAAAAACCTATTCAACTTGATGCCAACGGCAAGCGCAAGTTTGGCATGCGTGACAAAATAGCTTATGCTGCAGGCGACTTTGGCTGTAATATGAGCTTTGGTCTCAAGAGCACAGTACAGACATTCTGGCTTGTTTACATGATGATGGAGACGGGTCTCTTCTCAATTCTTCTCCTGATTGTTCAGGCTTGGGACGCAATTAACGACCCGCTTATCGGCTCTCTTATTGACGGCGATAAGAGAAAATACAAAATGGGTAAATACAAAACCTATATCTTCATCGGTGCTCTCGGACTTCTCGTGGGCGGTGCAGCAGTATTTCTTCCTTTCCCGAATGCAAATACCGTTGTAAAAGCGATTCTCTTCATCCTCGGTTATATAATCTGGGATGCAGCGTATACCATGGCAAACGTTCCTTACGGAACGATGCTCAACCTCGTTACCGAGGATACCGCAGAGAGAGCTTCTCTTTCCGTATTCAGATCTATCGGTGGCGCAGTAGGCGGAATGATCCCCGGTATGATCCTTCCTATGCTCATTTGGCAGAAGGTAACCTACAACGGCAAGACCGACTTCCTTGACAGAATTGAGATTCCCGAAGGCGCGGAGAGCGCATTCGCTCCCGAAAACTTCCACAACAACCCCGTTACAGGTGAAGCATACGCAAACGGAGACAAGGTGCTTAGCCCCTTGACAGGTAACCAGCTTGAGATCCTTCTTGGTGACAGAGTATTCTGGGCAGCACTTATCATGGGTGTTCTCGGCTTCATCGCGTTCATTTTTATGATCAAGACCATTACTATCCGCGGTAATGAGTATGCGGAGCTCAACAAGGAAGAGGGCACAAAGGTCAACCTCTTCAAGTCCTTTGGTACATTTATGAAGAACCGTCCCGCAGTTGGATGCACAGTTGCTGCTATGGGTATGTTCCTTGGTATGCAGTCCGCTACAACGGCTACTACCATCATGTTCGCTACTCACTTTGGACAAGCGTCTCTCTCGGGTATCGTCCAGATGGTTGGCTTCCTTCCCATGTTTATCTTTATGCCTTTTGCTACCAAGCTTGTTAAGAAGTACGGTAAGAAAGAGGTTGCATCTATAGGCTCAATAGCAGGTCTCGTAGGAGGCGTTATACTCTGCGTATTCCCGCTTTGCCCCAAGAACGTCCAGCTCATCGTTTACATGGCAGGTCTCATCTTCTTCGGACTCGGTATGGGATTCTATAACTGCGTATCATGGGCTATGATGGGTGACGCGATCGATTACTCCGAGTGGAAGACAGGCAAGAGAGAAGAGGGTGTCGTATATGCGCTCCATTCCTTCTTCCGTAAGCTCGCTCAGGGCGTAGGACCCGCAGCAGTCATTGCTATCATGGGTACCAGCCTTATCGGCTACAACTCCGCTCTCGGAACCATCGGTCAGTCTGCAGAAACCGCAAGCAGACTCTGCTGGCTCGTTGCAGGACTCTACCTCTTCAGTGCTATTTGTCAGTTTGTCGGTGTTGCGCTTATTTACAATATCGATAAAAAGACGGTTGAAAAGATGAATGAGGAGCTTGCTGAAAGAAAAGTAGCAGCTCAGTCTTCCGTCGAGGAATAATAATAAACATCTTCGGTGTCCGATCTCTCGGTCGGACACCGTTTTTCTGAGAAAAATGCATATATTCATACTGAATTAATAATTATACAATATAATTTATGATGTAAATTTTTATAAAAACAGGAGAAAAAACGTGAGACAGATTCTTAATCTTAACGAAAATTGGCTTTTTGCCAAAGACACGACCGACGTAAGCGTTCGTGAGGGCGAATACATCAATCTCCCCCACACTTGGAACGCGACGGACGGTCAGGACGGCGGAAACGACTATTTCCGTGGCTCTTGCCTCTATGTAAAGACTCTTAAAAAGGCCGAGCTTCCCAAATCTGACAGATATTACCTCGAGATCCGCGGTGCCAACTCCTCCGCAGACGTATACGTAGCAGGCGAGAAGGTTGCTCACCACGACGGCGGTTATTCCACCTGGAGAGTCGATCTTACCGACAAGCTTTCCGATGAGACCGACATTGCTATTATCGTTGACAACTCCCCCAACGAGACCGTTTATCCTCAGATGGCTGACTTTACCTTCTACGGCGGTCTTTACAGAAGCGTTAACCTCGTTTGCGTAAACGAAACACACTTTGACCTTGATTATTACGGCGGCACAGGTCTCGTTATCACTCCCGCCGTTGAGGGTGCTGATGCAACAGTAACGGTCGACGTTTACACAACAGATCTTAAAGAGGGACAGAAGATCGTTTATACCATCTACGACAAGGAAGAGAACGAGCTTCAGAAGATCGAAACTACAGAGAAGAAGGCAGTATTCATGATAAAAAACGTACACCTTTGGAACGGACGCAAGGATCCTTATCTCTATTGCTGCGAGGCTGAGATAGTTGAGGGTGAGACCGTACTTGACAACGTATGCTCAAGATTTGGTTGTCGCACCTTCAAGATCGATCC
>JAFTKL010000002.1 GCA_017453285.1 Clostridia bacterium
AACAATAAATCTATATCAATTCTGTAGGGACCGTGCGTCCCTGCAACAAGTTGCCGGCGGTCCAATGTCGTAACGGTTAAAAATGAACTTCCGTATGCGATAAAACAAAAAATCTTTATCTGTCCGTAGGGGCGAACTCAATGTTTTCGAAGAAAACTTGTCGGCTTGCCATGTGTTCGCCCCTACGGGTTTGATATGATTTTCTTGTATCGGTGACGGACGGATGCATAGCATTGACCGATATTTCGGGAGGAGCAAGCCCCTCCCCTACCGACAGAGATAGAAATCGTTTGTTCCGTCAACATTCAAACGCGTGGCTCTCGCCAATTCTGCATTCTGCATTCTGCATTCTTCATTCTGCATTTTCCCCTTCAGCATCTTAATTTTCCATTTTCAATTTTATACTTCCTGCCGAATTTAATTCTTAATTCTGAATTCATATTTTATTCCCTCTTTCCTCTTGATTTTTTCATACAATGATGTTATAATTAACATAAGTATGAAAACTTTTGGAAGGAGGGCGAAATATGCAGGCACGAATCGACGTTTTTGACAAAATTCGCGGACGCTCTAAGGTCATTTCCTTTTTGGTAAAGCTTCAGAACACGGCGTTCTATCCCGCAATCTTCGCGCTTATCTGCGTGATCTCGGGCACGAACTCGAGCGAGATCTATCTGCCGTGCATGTATATCCTCACGGCGATCGCGGTGCTGACCGGTCTTTTCTCGGACGATCTCAAGGTATTCGTCGTTCCCGCCTTCCTCGTTTACTATTCACTTGGTGCGGACGTCACGCTCGAATACTATGCCGGCTACACCTATATGCCCCCCTTCGACGTCTCCTCGATGCCTCATTTCGCGATCTGTCTTGTGCTTCTTTCGGTAACACTGATCTACAAGCTGATCTCAACGGGCGCGATCGGCGAGATGCTGGGGAAGCGCGGACTATTCTTCTGGGGCATCGTATGTATGGACGTCGCGCTTATCCTGAACGGACTTTTCAGCTCGAGCTGGAAGCCTATGGGTGTAGTTTACGGTCTGCTCACCGCGATCCCCCTCACGCTCTTTTATTGCCTCTTTCTGACCGTAATAGCGCGCTCCAAGGACGGAGTTGCTTACGCGTGCAAAACTCTCGTAGCGGTCGGATTTGCGACCTCTGCGCAGGTCATCATTACCGCGCTCAAGCTCGCGCATTTCAATAATCTTCTCGTGACCTTTGACTCGGGAGCAGAGCGTATCAATCGCTATATGCTCGCGATGGCTTGGGGACCGCCCACGATCGTCGGTGCGGTCATCGCCGTCACTATCCCCGCCGCGCTCTATCTCGCGCGATCGAGGAAATATCCCCTGCTCTCCTACGCGTCGGCGATATTCCTCTGGATAATGACCATCTTCATAGACACGCGCTCGGCGATAATCTTCGGCGGTATAGTTCTTTTCTTTGGCATGATCTTCTGCTGTATCGGCGGCAGAAACAAAAAGATCATCAGAATAGTCACGCTCGTGCTCATACTTGGGGCTCTGATCGCGATGCTCTGGTTCTTTTTGCACGACCCGCAGAAGAGCGAGAATATCATCGATAAGATACTCGACGCGCTCCGACTCGACTTCGACTCCGAGGGCAACGACAGCCTTGAGAGCCTGCTCGGCTCGCGTGCTGACATCTGGCTTGGCGGCTGGAAAGATTTCTTGCGCGCTCCGATCTTCGGCTCGGGTATAGTTTCCGGCGACTATCCGCTCGACGAGGTCTACAGCAATATGTACCACAACGTATTCATCGAGTTTTTAGGCTCGATGGGTATAGTCGGTCTGCTTGCCTTCCTCATCCACCTCAAGCACGGACTTGAAGCGATAATCCGCCGCTACTCGCTCGACAAACTTCTGCTTTTGTCGGTTCCGCTCTGCATTCTCGGAATGTCGCTTGTGGATAACTTCTTCTTTTACCCCAATTTCGTCATAATATACGCCGCGTTCTTAGCGTGCGCCGAGGTCTCGCTCGAGCATAAGCGGCTCGCAAGGCTTGAGAACCTCAACCGCCCCGACAAGAACGAGAAGCCACGCGTGGTGTTCACCTATATCGAGGCAGGCAAAGGACATATCGTGCCCACACGCACGGTCTGCGACGCGTTCAGAGCAAAATACGGCGACAAGGTCGAGCTGATAGAGTCGAAATTCTTCACCGAAACAGGCAATCCCGATATGCAGAAGACCGAAAAGCTCTTCACAAGGGCGGTCAAAAACCAGAACCGCTCGCCTCTGCTTAGCATACTTTGCAAGCTCGGAAACCTGATCGCAGGTGACAATTTCGCGCTCCAGGTGCTTCTCTCGCAAACGGCAAGCGGCAGAAAGACCGCGCCTCTCGCGATAAAGCATATGGAAGAGCTCGACGCGCACCTCGTCTATACGGCGCATTGGGCAACGCCTTATTATATCAATAAAATGAAAACTCCGCGCCCCTATACCATCTGCTTCTGCCCCGACGTTTACTCAAACGGCGCGTTCGACGTCGATTGCAATAATTTCCTTATCTCGAGCGACGTTGGCGAGAAAAAGATCTCGCGCATCCGTATGTACGCAGGCGGAAATATCACTAAAATTCCGTTCCCCGCAAGACCCGAGATCGCAGAGCTCAAGGGTAAAAAAGTTCAGCTTCGCGAGGAGCTCGGACTCGACAGAGACAGATTTACCGTCTCGCTCAGCGACGGCGGATACGGAATGGCAAGGCTCGGAGATACCGTCAGAGCGATCGTAGAGAGCGCAGACCTGCCGATCACGGTAGTCGCACTCTGCGGCACGAACGAAACTCTCTGCAAACAGCTCACAGAGCTCGCAAAGAGCCACCCGAACGATAATGTAGAGCTCGTGGTGCTTGGATTTACAGAGAAAATCGTTGAATATATCGCTGCATCCGACCTTTACGTCGGAAAGAGCGGCGCGAACTCGATCGCAGAGCCCGCCTCGCTCGGAGTGCCGATAATAGTCAATAAGTGCAGTACGTATATCGAGACCGGAATTAAGAATTATTACGTACGTAACCTCGGCGGCGCGATGTATATCCCGAGCGCAAAGAGAGCGGCAAGGAAGGTTCTCGAGCTCGCGCACAACCCCGAGAAACTCGAGCCGTATAGAAATAACCTGCTCAATACCCCCGATGAGCTCTATAACGCAGAAGCCTCCGCCGACCTCATATGGCAAAGCCTCTGCGAGCTTGGCTACGTCGAGGATCCAACAAAATAATAAGACAAAAAGAGAGCGAAAGCTCTCTTTTTGTGTTGGAAATGCAAAATTGGCAGACAACTGTACGTTCGGCTGTTTCCGAAATAAATGCCCCCACCTCGTCGGTAGGGGCGCTTCACGAAGCGCCCGAGATATCGGTTATCGCTTCGCATCCGTCTGTTACCAAAAAGCAGGATTTACAGAAGCCTTCTCCAGCGGAGAAGGTGCCGAGGAACGAGGCGGATGAGGAGATATAAGATTTTCACTCATCCACCGCAAGCAAAGTTGCTTGCAACATGCTCCCTCAAGGGAAGGCTAACGTAAGCCGCGATTTTAGGCAATAGACGGATGTACGGCGGTGACCGATGCGACATTGGACCGCCGGGGACGTCGGTCCCTACAGGTTTGATATAAATTTTTTGTTTGGATCGCATACGGAAGTTCATTTTTAACCGTTACGACATTGGACCGCCGGCAACTTGTTGCGCAACAAGTTGCATGGACGCACGGTCCCTACAGAATGGATATAGATTTATTGTTTAGATAACAAATGAAAGTGCATTTTGTAACCGTAACGACATCGGCGGGAGTAAACCCCCGCCCTACCGGCAGATATAAATTTTTTTCGTTTGATTGACAGACCAAACAAAGAAGTCTATGTCGCTCTTCACAATTAAAA
>JAFTKL010000053.1 GCA_017453285.1 Clostridia bacterium
ATTTTGCAGATGCAAAGAGAAAATGCGCAGTAATATAAGATATTGCAAGCATTTTATCTGCCGCAGATGCGGATATTTGCCACACAAAACCGTATGAGTTCGGCTCTCTTCGGCTATAACGAATGGCTTTTGCCAAGAATGCGGCGGAGGGATTATGAAGTATAAGATATTTAAGCGCGATCCCGCGCTCCTGCCTTATGAAAACGATATAATCCAGAGAATGAAGAACTATCATCGCAAAAAGACCGAGCTTATCGGCGAGGACGGCAGCCTTTGTGATTTTGCCAACGGTCACGAGTATTTCGGCTTTCACAAGACCGAGAACGGATGGTTCTATCGCGAATGGGCACCTGCCGCCGAGGAGGTCTATCTCACGGGTGATATGGTAGATTGGAGATGGCTCGATCTGCGCCTTACGCCTATCGGCAACGGTGTTTTTGAGATATTCCTTGAGGGTAAGGACGCGCTCTGGGATGGCTGTCTCGTAAAGACTATCGTAAAGCACGGTGGTAAGCTGCTCGAGCGAATTCCGCTCTACGCAAAGCGCGTAGTTCAGGACAGAGACACGGCTCTCTGGTCTGCGGTCATCGTGGACGAGCTCGAATACGAGTGGCAGGACGGCGAATTTGTTCCGACGAGAAGCGGACTCTGTATCTACGAATGTCACATCGGTATGGCGCAGGACAAGGAGGGAATAGGAACCTACCGCGAATTCCGCGAGAATATCCTTCCGCGCATAAAGTCGCTCGGCTACAATACTTTGCAGATAATGGCGATAATGGAACACCCATATTACGGCTCGTTTGGCTATCAGGTATCCTCATTCTTTGCTGCATCCTCGCGCTACGGAACACCGAGAGAGCTCAAGGAGCTCATCGACGCGGCGCATTCAATGGGACTGACCGTGCTGCTCGACCTCGTTCACTCGCACGCGGTCAAGAATACCACCGACGGAATAAACGAGTTCGACGGAACGACCTATCAGTTCTTCCACGAGGGCGCGCGAGGCGAGCATTCCGCGTGGGGAACAAAGCTCTTTAACTACGAAAAGAACGAAGTCATCCACTTTTTGCTCTCAAATCTAAAGTTCTGGATGACCGAGTACCATTTCGACGGCTTCCGCTTTGACGGAGTGACCTCGATGATATACCACAACCACGGTCTCGGAGTCAGCTTTACCGATTACTCCAAGTATTTCTCGCTCAACACCGATACCGAGGCGATAACCTATCTTCAGCTTGCAAACGAGCTGATACGCGAGGTCAACCCACGCGCCGTGACGGTCGCAGAGGATATGTCGGGAATGCCCGGAATGTGCCTGCCGATCAGCGAGGGCGGCATCGGCTTTGACTACAGACTTGCGATGGGCGAGCCTGATATGTGGATAAAGACGGTCAAGGAATATCCCGACGACAAGTGGGATATGTGGCGCATCTGGGGTGAGCTTACATCGAGACGACCTGGTGAGAAGTATATAGGCTACGTCGAGTCGCACGATCAGGCACTCGTCGGCGATAAAACTATGATCTTCCGCCTTTGCGACAGCAAGATGTACACCGATATGTCAAAGCAGAGCAACGATGTGACGGTCGAGAGGGGAATTGCGCTTCACAAGATGATGAGGCTTGTCACTATGACGGCAGGCGGCGAGGGATATCTCAACTTTATGGGCAACGAGTTCGGTCACCCCGAGTGGATAGATTTTCCGCGCGAGGGCAACGGGTGGAGTTATTTCTACTGTCGCAGACAGTGGCACCTTGCGGACGATGATGCGCTCAGATACGGCGAGCTTGAAGAGTTCGACCGCGCGATGATAAAACACTTCGGCACGAAAAAATTCTTCTCTGCAAAGCCTGAAAGCCTGTTTATCGATCAAGGCTGTCAGGTGCTGATCTACGAGCGCGCGGGCTACGTGTTCGCGTTCAACTTCAGCCCCAATAAGAGCTACGAGAGCTATTGGCTGACGATGGCGGAGGAGGGAAAATACAAGGTGTTGCTCTCGAGCGACGAGAAGAGATTTGGCGGCAAGGAAAGAATATCCAAGACCTATGTCTATACCGCGAGCCCCGACGTCAACGGCACGCCCAAGCTGCAGATATATCTGCCCGCACGCACCGCACTGTGTCTTAAAAAGCTAAAGGATAAATAAAAATTTGTATCGGCGGAGCGATCCGCCGATATTTTTCTTAAAAAAATCAATATATGCTGTCGAAAATGTGAATTTATTGTTGACAGAAACAATATGTTGTGTTACAATATTATTTGTATGGGATCGTTGATTGACTCATATAAATAATTTAATTTTACGGAGGGAGTTCAAATGGCTAAGAATTTGATCTATGACATCCACGACAAACCCAAGTTCAGCAAAATGCTGATCTTCGCTCTCCAGCAGCTGCTCGCAATACTTGCGGCAACTATTGCAGTTCCCACGATAATCGGACTGCCTACCCAGATCCCCGCGGCTATCTTCGGCGCAGGCGTAGGTACTCTCGTTTATCAGCTTTTCACTCGCTTTAAGAGCCCCGTATTTCTCGGAAGCTCGTTCGCATTCCTGAATTCTCTCGGCGTTGCTCTCGCATACGGCTATTGCGGTATCGTTATCGGCTCTATCGTTGCCGGTCTCGTTTACGTCGTTATCGCAATAATCATTAAGATCGTCGGCACTGCTTGGGTTGGAAAGCTTCTTCCTCC
>JAFTKL010000054.1 GCA_017453285.1 Clostridia bacterium
TGAATTAAATTGCAGAGCTGTGATGTCGCTTTAGATCACGGTAGCCCAAACTCTCTTAGGGAATATCGGTGAGGTTTACGTACAAACTCTTGACCAACCCCACAGGAAAGTTCTTTTGATTTTCACGTCGGCGCGTCCTGCGGACGATGAAGCCGACGCGAAAATAGGAAAAAACAAGGAGTATTGGGCACGCGCTACGCGTTCGTGCTCAAGACGACTATGTTTTTGACCGAATTCTTTTTTTCAAAAAAGAAGAGAAAACCCGCATCCTACTCGCTCTTCGCGCGGAGCATATCCTTGTAGATACCTCTGCCGACGTTTTCGATCATAGTAGCGCCGCAGACCTTGGAATAGAAATCCGCGGGTCCGACACCGCCGATGATTGCGTATCCGTAGCCCTCGTCGCGCATCGCGTAGAGGCAGGAGAGCAGGAGCGCCGCGCCGATACCCTGACCGCGCTCTTCCTTAGCGACACCGGTAGGGCCGAAAAATCCTTTTGCGGTCGCGTCGTAGCAAGCAAATCCGAGTATCTCGGTGCCGCGTGTTGCAACGAAAATACTTCTCGGGGAGCGGAAGAAGGCATTCTCGCTCTCGCCCGCCCAAATTCTGACGAAATTGTCGCGTATCCAATCGATGACCGCGTAATTTTCGGGTCCGATAGGTCTCTTTATTACAATGCCCTTTTCCTCGAGCGCCACAAGTCGCTCGTGAAGAGGGGGAAGCTCATAGAGCTTTACAAGCATATCTGCCATGGCTTACTCCACAGAAATTATAAGATCGTAAAGGGGCTGACCGCCGCTGATGGTCGCGATTTCGACACCCGCGTGCTTCTCGCGGATGACCGCCTCCATCTCTGCCGCCGACTCCTCGTTCATATCTGAGCCGTAGAAGAGAGTTACGTAAGAGGGCGAGCTCATCTTCTCACAGAGCTTTGTGACGCATTCAGCAAGTCCGTTTGCAACGCAGTCGATCGAGCCGTTTACAAGACCGATTATCTGTCCGTCACGGATCTTCTCGCCGTCGATGGTCGTGCTTCTGACTGCGTGCGTGATCGACATACTCGTTACGCTCGAGATCGCCGCCTCCATCGCCTCAAGATTTTCGTCCGCGCTTGCCGAGGGCTCAAAGGAGATCATAGCCGAAATGCCCTGCGGAACGCTCTTTGTGTTGAGAACTATAACGTCGCGGTCCTTGACGAGCTTGGATGCCTGAACTGCAACGAGATAGATGTTCTTGTTGTTGGGAAGCACGAATACCGTCTTTGCGGGCGTGGATCTCACACCGTCGATGATATCCTGCGTGCTGGGGTTCATAGTCTGACCGCCGTGGATGACCGTGTCAACTCCGAGGTCGCGGAAGGTGTCCGAAATTCCGTCACCCATACATACCGAAACAAAGCCGAAATCATTCACGGGCTCTGCCACGGTGACCTTGGGCTCTGCGGGTGTCGCCGCCTCGGTCTTGGGGGAGGTCAGTTCGGAGTGCTGGATCTTCATATTCTCGATCTTTGCAGTCGCGAGCATACCGTACTCGCACGCCTTCTCGAAAACCTTACCCGGATGATCGGTGTGGACGTGGAGCTTGATGATCTTCTCGTCCTCAATAAATACAACGCTGTCGCCGATCGACTTGATAAGCTCGTGAAGAGCGTCAGCCTTGCTCTCGCCAAAGAATTTATCGTCCTTTTCGACTACGCATTCGGTGCAGTAGGGGAAGGTGATGTTCTCAGCGTCAAACTCCGAAAAGTCTGCCGCGCTTGCCTCGCTGATAGTTGCCGCATCATCGAGCTCGAGCTCGACCGGCTTTTTCTTGAGAGCCGCGAGCATACCGCGAAGCGCGGTCACAAATCCGCATCCGCCCGCGTCGACAACTCCGACTTCCTTGAGAACGGGGAGCTGCTCGGGGGTCTTTGCGAGTGCCTTTTCGGCTGCCTTCGTAAAGTGAGCAAAGAATTCGGCTACGTTATGATCGCCGTATTTTCCGCCCTTGAGAGCCTTCTCGGCTTCCTCGGCGCTTCTGCGCATAACGGTAAGTATGGTTCCCTCGGTGGGCTTCATTACAGCCTTGTATGCCTCTTCGCATCCTCTGCGCAGACCTGCGGCAAGCTCGGCGACGCCGATGCTGACCGAGTCCTTGAACTCCTTTGCGAAGCCGCGCAAGAAGAGCGAGAGTATCGCGCCCGAGTTTCCTCTTGCCGAACGGAGCACGAGCGATGCCGCCTCGGACGAAGCCGAGCCGACGGTGGTGTAGTTTCCGTTCATCTTGCGAACTGCACCGAGCGTGAGAGTCATATTTATACCTGTATCTCCGTCGGGGACGGGGAATACGTTCATATTATTTATCTTTTCCTTGTTGTTATCAAGTGCGTTCGCACCCGACTTGAGCATGGAAAGAAAGGTCTTGGCATCAATTCTCATAGTATACCTCTTTACCTGTTCTGAATTTTTTATTGGTTGTCTTATCTTTCACTGCCGAGGAAGAAGAGCGCGAGCGTGCCGGGACCCGAGTGTGAGCCGATAACCGAGCCGACGTAACCTATTCTTACCTCTTTTACACCTATTTCATTCTTAATACGGTCTGCAAGATATACTGCA
>JAFTKL010000055.1 GCA_017453285.1 Clostridia bacterium
CTTCGGCGCGGACTCGCTCAGCGAGACCTACACTTTCCTCGATAAGAAATTCGCAGAGGACGGAAGCATCGATCTTGCCGCGTCGATATACATAGATTGGGGCGCGTTCATCAACGCGATATTCCACTTTATCATCATCGCATTCGTGCTTTTCTGCCTGCTCAAGACGCTCAACAATCTGCGTGAGGAGATAGAAGAGGCGAGAAGCAAGAGACTTTCCCGTGCGTTGCGTCGCGAGATACGCGCGGCGGGAATAAAGCTTCGTGACAAGAAGGCGGTAGAGAAGTACCTCGAAGAGAAGAAGCAGAAGGAAGAAGAGGAAGCCAAGAAGAAGGCAGAGGAAGAGGCAGCAGCGGCGGCAGAGTACCGCGCGCAGAACCCGACGGGCGACGATCTGCTCAAGCTGATATACGACGAGATGCGTATGCAGAACGGAAAAGAGCCGCTTTTTGCTAAAAAATAAATCGACATAAAGCAACATTTTTTTGAATTCTATTGACAAAATTCTTCTGGGAGGATATAATATTTACATAAAATATCTTCAAAGGAGAAAACAATGAAAAAGTTTTTTGCTGAATTCAAGAAATTTATCACGCGCGGCAACGTCATCGATATGGCTGTCGGTGTTATCGTAGGTAGTTCCTTTACCGCGATCGTAAACGCGCTTAGCAACAACATCCTCAAGCCTCTTATCAACTACGTACTCGCACTCATTCTCGGTAAGGATTCGCTCAGCGAGGTCTACACTTTCTTGCAGAAGGTGACCGTCGTAGGCGAGGACGGTGTTGAGACTGTCGATCTCGCTCAGTCTATCTACATCGACTGGGGTGCATTCATCAACGCTATCATCAACTTCCTTATCATCGCGTTCGTTCTTTTCTGCATCGTCAGGGCGATCAACAATATGAAGGAAGACGCATCCGAGAAGAAGCTCAAGAAGGCAAGAAAAGCAGAGCTTCGCGCAAACGGCATCAAGCCCAGAGATAAGGCAGCGGCTGAGGCTTACTTTGCAAAGAAGAAGGCTGACGAGGAGGCGGCTGCGGCAGCAGCGGCGGCAGCTGAGGCAGAAAAGGCAGCGGCTGACAGACTCGCTAACCCCACCACCGAGGATCTTCTCAAGCAGATCCTTGAGCAGCTCAAGAAGTAATTACATAAAAATGCCGATACGGATCTATTTACGTACCGGCATTTTTAATATTTATTTGTTTTCGGGAGTGCTCCAAGTGTATGCGGGCTCAAAGTCCTCAAAGGGCTTCTTGAAATATTTGTCGTTTAGCGGCTCTCCGTATTTGACGTGTCTTATGATATTGACGAGCTGCTCGACATCCTCGATCTCGTGGTAGTGCGTACCGCGGCGGAAGTACCATAGCAGATTTTCTTCGCAGCCGAGGAATTTATATACCTCTTTTGCCGCCTCGCTCGTCTGCCACGTGCCGACGGGATTGCCCCAGATGTCGCTTGCCGCATCCGAAACGAAGAGCACGCGGGGCGCGACGAGTGCTTTGAGGTAATGAGAGTCAAAGGGAAGCTCGGCTTCGCGCTCTGCGTAGTCTGCAAGCTCCGAGCCCATCCAGAGAGGGAAAGCGGAGGTCAGCCGTCCGCCACGCTCGCTTACTCTTTCAACGCCGTCCTCGCAGATAGCCTTGATATTGAGTCTGTAGCAGCTGCAGCCGCCCGCGCAGGTCTCGTTGGGGTTGACAATCGCCGCGCGCTCGTCAAGCACGCCGGCGAGTATCGCGGTCTTGCCGCCTCGCGAGTGACCGGTGAAAGCTATGCAATCCATATCGGTCAGCCCTATTTGTTCAAGCGCGTCAACGCATCTTGAGTATCCCCACGCCCACGCGGCGATAGAGCCGAAATCGCGGTCGGGGTAGACGTCGTAGATCGGTCCGAGCCTTCCGCGACTTGCGGTCTTCTCAAGCTCTGCTCTGAGCAGCTCCTGCATCTTCGGAAAGTCCTTAAAGTTGTTTATGTCGCGATCGACGAGGTCGTGTGTCAGCTCGGTGCGGTTAAAGGTCGCAAGCGCGATGCCGTTATCGAGAAATACGCTCAGGTATTCCTTGTTGAACATATATCCGAAGCACATATCTCCGATGACAGCTACGGGCGGAAGCTCGCCTGATGCCGATCTCTTCGGCAGTCTGAGCTGCATAGCAAAGGAGAGCTGGCGCTCTTTCGTGCCGGCGATTATGCGAAACGAGTTGACTCCGCCGAACCCGGGGGTGTAGATCGGCTCTACTCTGACGGTCTCGGGCTTTGGCGGCACGTCGCCGTACTGCAGTCTTACGGCGCTCTCGTATATTTCTTTGCGGCGGCGCTCCCAATCCTCAGCCGTTGCGACTCGGCTTCCGTCTTCGAACAGAAACGGGTCGGGTAGCTCGCCGACGAGCTCGTAATCGGTTATCTTTATCAGTCCTTCGTAGATCTCTTTCTTTTCCATAATTGTCTCCTTTCCGTTTACTCAACCGTTTGCCGCAGAGCATTCGCGAATGTAGCGGTACATCTCGCTAAGCTCTTCTTCGGTATGCTCAAAGCTACCTTCAAACGAGACGGTCTCGTCGTATCCGCCGCGGCGGAGATAGTCAAAAAAGGACGCGTAATCCGCGCCGTCGTCATACTTCGGCGTACTTCTCTTGCAGGGGCTCGCGATATGCGTGTGCATTATCTTTTCTGCCGCATCCTCGAGCTTTGCGAGCCGCTCGCCGTTCTGCATAAGGTGAAAATAATCCACGTGTGCACCGACGTTCTCGCGAGCGGTGAGCCTTGCAAGCTCGAGCGAGTCCTCAAGCATGTTGATTATATTGCACTCAGCGTATCTGAGCGGCTCGATACAGACGCGCTGACCGTGCTTTGCCGCCTCGTCCGAGAATATCCGCATCGCGACGACGAGCTGCTCCGTCGCCTTATCGAATGAAAATCCCTCGGGCACGCGCTTAGCCGCAGACGAGCCGAAAACAAGCATCTTCACACCGAGCGAAGCAAGGCGCGCAAAGCTCGTCTCTGCGTATTTGCGGATCTTCTCTTCGTCTGCCTCGGGCCCCGTGAGAAGAACCTCTCCGGGCACAAGACCGTTGCAGGAATACATAAAGCCGTCCGGCAGCTCGCGCGAAAGCCGGAGCAGCATAGCGTATTTTTCGTCCTTCATCACAGCACCGCTCGCGTTGACCTCGACAAAATCAAAGCCGACCTTCCGCGCCAGCAGTATCAGTTCCTTTTCGGATGTGCAAAGCCCTATTTTCATAAAAAATCTCCCTTCGAAGCAAAAATCACTTCCATTTATTTAATTGTATCACGCTTTTTGTGCGTTTGCAAGAGTATTTTTAAAAAATTTCGGTCGCAATAAAAGCGGTCAATACAGCCGGATGTCTTTGAAAAAAAAGGTTTACGAACCTGTCGTGATATCGCGAAAAAATATTTTCTGTCCTTTTGGCGTGTCGGGTATGACATCTGAACGACATTATGCGAAATTTATGGTCAAAATAACCAAAGGTTATTGGCGCGGTCGGCGATCTTTTCTCTTTTGTATCTTTTTCGACGAAAATTTCACTCAAAAATCGTACAATTTGAACTATTTACAAATTCGAAGTTTTGTTGTATAATACAATAGCTGTCGGCGGCACCAACTCCACAGCCACGCACAACTGTCTTTATCACCTTGCGGAATATCAATCTTATGATATCAAGCGCGCTTGGGATAGACCTACGGTTGTGCTTTTTCTTTTATTGAGGGAGTTAGTTGGAGTAGTAAATTTTTCTTCTTTTTTGAAAAAAAGAAGCAAAAAACTTTCCTGTGGGGGTTGTTATAGGGTTTGTGCGTAATCGCTATGCCTGCCTCGATCGTGGTTTGGGATATTTATAAGGGTAGCGACATACCCGATCTGTAATTTAATACAAATGCGAGGTGGAAACACGCGGACAGCAGGCTACCGCGTGTTTCTTTGATTTTAAATTATGAAGAGCAAGATATAAATCCTTGTTTGGTCTGTAGCCAAAAGCATAGGCTTATCTCTATGCTTGTAGGGACCGTGCGTCCATGCAACTTGTTGCGCAACAAGTTGCCGGCGGTCCAAGGTCGTATCGGTCACCGCCGCACCCTATTTAAGCGGTCATCCTGAGCAAGCGGCGAGATATTGGTCGAGATAAAGATAATATGGCATAATCCGCCGCGCGTCGAACCTTTTTTCGACCGTGTTAGGCGAAAAAAGGCGAGGGAGTGGCTTGCCCACGAAGCGAGGGATCTACAAAAATGGTATATTTAAACCCAACACGACACAAAATGTTACTTTTATGCCAAAAGGACAATATAAATCCACGTAGATCCCGAAAATCGCAAACCGATTTTCGCTTTTGGATTTGTTCGCTATATTACCGCTCACAAATCCAAAAGTTCGACGCGCAACTTCGTTGCTTGCTCAGGATGACACACTTAAGGGGCTTTTGCGAGAACTCCGATCGGGGCAGGCATAACGACCACGCACACACCCTTGACCAACCCACATAGGAAAGTTTTTGCGCCACTTTTTTCAAAAAGTGGCAAAAAAACACTACTTCAACTAACTACTCCAACTAATTTTAAAAAAATTTCAAAAAAGCTATTGACAAATGGGCGCAAGTGTGGTAAAATAGGTCGACAAGGAAGAAGAACTCTCCGTTCTCACCGTGCCGCAAGAGGCGAGCATCGGTTTGATATGCAAAAGTGCCACGGCTATATTTATGTCGGGGTGTGTTGTGTGCGGAGACTCGTCTTCGCGCAATTTTTTTTGCTTTTTTGCAAAAACGGAGGTGTATTTAACATTAGCACTAAGGAATTAATGATCAACGAGGAAATCAAGGCAAAAGAGGTCAGAGTCATAGGTGTTGAGGGTGAGGCTATCGGCGTTATGTCGTCGGACGACGCGCTCAAGCTTGCGTATGACAAGGGTTACGATCTCGTTCTTATGGCGCCTCAGGCACAGCCGCCCGTATGTCGTATAATGGACTACGGCAAGTACCGTTTCGAGCGCGACAAGAAAGAAAAGGAAGCCAAGAAGAAGCAGCAGGTCATCGAGCTCAAGGAGATCCAGCTTTCCTGCAGAATCGACACACACGATTTCGAGACCAAGGCAAGACATGCGCAGAAGTTCCTCGAGAGCGGTAACAAGGTAAGAGTGGTTATGCGCTTTAAGGGCCGTGAGATGAGCCATATGGCTATCGGTCAGGAGATCATGAAGAAGTTTGAGGAGGCATGCAGCGAGTACGGCAACATCGACAAAGCACCCGTGCTTGACGGCAGACTGCTCAGTATGGTGGTATCCCCCCTCAAGAAATAATCTAGTTCATCTGAAGCTTTGCTTCTTATGATATAAAACCGTTATCAATTACATTTGTATTGAGAAAATAGAAAAGGAGAAAATTAAAATGGGAAAAGTTAAGACACATAAAGCATCCGCTAAGAGATTTTCTGTTACCGGAACTGGTAAGGTAAAGATGGGCCACTGCCATCACAGACACAACACCGGTCTGAAGACCGCGAAGAGAAAGAGACATCTTCGTTCCAGCGCAATACTCAGCGAGTCTATGACCGCAAACATCAGAACACTTATCCAGAAATAATTCGGAATTGACAGAGGAGGAAAATTAAAATGGCAAGAATTAAGGGCGCAATGATGACGCGCAAGAGAAGAAATAAAGTACTCAAGGCTGCAAAGGGCTACTGGGGCGCAAAGTCCAAGCACTTTAAGATGGCTAAGCAAGCCGTTCTCAAGAGCGGTAACTATGCTTTCGCAGGCAGAAAGCTCAAGAAGAGAGATTTCCGCAGACTTTGGATCGCTCGTATCTCCGCACAGGTTAAGGCTTGTGACGCTACTATGAACTACTCCAAGTTTATGCACGGCCTTAAGCTCGTTGGCATCGACCTCAACCGTAAGATGCTCTCTGAGCTCGCAGTATCCGATAAGGAAGCTTTCGCAGCACTCGTAGAGAAGGCAAAGGCAGCACTCTGATTTTAGACATAAAACCCGGTCTTTACCGGGTTTTATTCTGTAATAGGAGAAGATTATGTTAAGCAAAAAAGAGGTAATTACCTCAAGGCAAAACCCCACGGTAAAGCAAATATGCGCACTCCTCGACAAAAAGGCGAGGCGCGAGAGCGGTCTTTTCCGCTTCGACGGACTCAAGCTTTTCTGCGAGGCGATCGCGTGCGGACTCTCGATCGAGAGAGTAGTGCTGAGTCGCGGGGCGGCAGGGACCGTCACGGACGCGGTGGAGCGCGAGATAGAGAGCGGTAGGCTTGAGATCTCGCGCGTGATTTACGTCAGCGACGAGGTGTTCTCGAAGCTGAGCGAGGAGCGCGCGCCCGAGGGAATAGTCACGGTCGCACGTGCGATAGAGCACAAGCACCGCGCGCTGAGCGACGCGTGCGAGCTGAAAGTCGAGAGCGGCGAAAGACTACTTTTGTGCGAGGCTCTGCGCGATCCCGGAAATCTCGGAACGGTGATAAGAAGCTGTGCCGCGCTCG
This sequence comes from Clostridia bacterium, assembly GCA_017453285.1. Classification (GTDB taxonomy): domain Bacteria; phylum Bacillota; class Clostridia; order Oscillospirales; family CAG-272; genus HGM12713. The sequence goes on from JAFTKL010000055.1 coordinate 6,497, forward strand.
GAGTCGAGAGGCTCGTGATAAGCGACGACTGCGCGGATCTTTATAACCCAAAGACGATACGCGCGGCGATGGGCGGGCTTTTCAGGACCGAGATAGATATCCTTCCGACAGCCTCTTTTGCGGACGCTATAGCTCTTCTGCGTGAGGGCGGCAGGCGCGTGTACGCGGCGGCTCTTCACAGAGATGCGAAGGTCGTGGGCGAGCTTGAGCTCAGACCGGGCGACTGCTTCGTTATAGGCAACGAGGGGCACGGACTGTCGCAGACCGTGATAGACGCGTGCGACGCTTGCGCGATCATTCCGATGACCGAGGGGAGCGAGTCGCTCAACGCGGCGGCAGCGGCGGCGATATGTATATGGGAGACGGTCAGAGCGAAGTGAGCTTTGAGTGAATAATATTTGAGAGAGGAAAGGAGCAGAGCGTGAAGGACGAGAATACTTTGTATTGGCTTTGGCTTGCCGAGAAATGCGGCATCGCGTCAAAGCAGTTCGGAAGACTTATTGAGAAATACGACGATCCATTCGAGCTATACCGCCTTAGCGAAGACGAGATAGAACAGCTCGAGGGTATCAATAGCGCGCTCAAGGCAAGGCTTTGCGAAAAGGACCTTGAGAACTCCTACTCCATACTCAAATATTGCAAGGAAAATCGCGTGGACGTTATCTCCTACGGAGACGGCAGATACCCCGCGAGACTTAAAACTATAGAGGATGCACCGATATTGCTCTATTGCCTCGGACATTTCCCCGACTTCAACTCCGCGCTTTGCATCGGTATGGTCGGAACGAGAAAAATGAGCGAATACGGAAAGCAATCCGCGTATAAAATAGGATATGAGCTTGCAAGCGCGGGCGCGATCGTGGTAAGCGGTATGGCGCTCGGAGTTGACGGAGCAGCCGCGAGCGGCGCGCTCTCTGCCGGCGGAAGAACTGTTGCGGTGCTTGGCTGCGGCATTTCGGTGGTGTATCCTAAGGAACATAAAAAACTGATGGAGGAGATCTCGAGACGGGGCGCGGTGATAACCGAGTATCCGCCGACCGAGGCTCCACACGGACACAATTTCCCCAAGAGAAACAGAATAATCAGCGGTCTGTGTCAGGGCGTGCTGGTGGTCGAGGGTGCCGCGGGAAGCGGCGCGCTTATCACGGCGAGACGCGCGATAGACCAGGGAAGAGAGGTCTTTGCTCTGCCGGGTAAGATCGACGAGAGTAACTCGGACGGTCCTAACGAGCTTATCCGCGAGGGTGCGTACCCCGCACTCTGCTCGGATGATATTTTGCGGCACTACGACTTCCTTTATCACGACGTGATAGATTATTCAAAGCACACCAAGGCAAAGCGCAAGGTGGCAAGGGGAGACGCCGATGCGGCACTCAGAAAATACGGTGTCGGCTCGCGCGTGCTTAAATTTGCAAATGATAAGAAGCCCGAGAGAGATGAGGTCGCTCGCGATGAGGAGACCTTCGTTCTCGATCAGAGCGGGAAGACCGAGCAGAAGAGCGACTGCCAGCCTGCAGAGAACGCGCCGACGAAGACCGAGGCGCGCGGCGAGAGTATGGCGGACAACTCAGCCGAGCTGCTCGCAGGACTTGACGAGACGACGAGACGCGTCTTTGAGAGCCTGCCGATAGACAAGGCGGTCAGCCCCGACGCACTCGCGGCGGCGGGAATAGGCATTGGCGAGGCGATAACCTCGCTGACGATGCTCGAGCTTTGCGGACTCGTCAGCTCGCTTCCGGGTGGACTTTACGTAAGAAAGTAAACATAAACGCAATCGAAAGGATATAAAAATAGATGGCAAATCTGGTAATCGTGGAGTCGCCCTCAAAGGCATCCACAATAAAGGGCTATCTCGGCTCTAACTACAAGGTTGTAGCATCAAAGGGACACGTTCGCGATCTTCCCAAAAGCTCGCTCGGTGTCGACATTGAGAACGGCTTTGAGGCACATTATATAAATATTCGCGGCAAGGGTGATCTCATCAAGGAGATCCGAAAGGAAGCCAAGGCGGCAAACAAGATATTCCTCGCGACCGACCCTGACCGTGAGGGTGAGGCAATTTCCTGGCACCTTGCAGTAGCACTCGGAATACCGGTTGAGAAGACGATGCGCGTGACCTTCAACGAGATCACCAAGACCGCGGTAAAGAGCGCGATCAAGGAGCCGAGACAGATAGATATGAACCTCGTCAACGCTCAGCAGGCGAGAAGAATTCTCGACAGAATAGTCGGCTACAAGCTCTCTCCTTTCCTCTGGAAGAACGTCAGAAGCGGTCTTTCGGCAGGAAGAGTTCAGTCGGTCGCTACGAGAATGATCGTTGAGCGCGAGGAGGAGATCAGAAATTTCGTTCCCGTTGAGTATTGGACCATCGACGCAGAGCTCAAGACTGCCGACGGTCAGTCCTTCAGCGTAAGATTTTACGGCGACGAGAACGGCAGGATCAGACTTTCCTGCGAGGAGGACGCGACTCGCGTGCTTGACGCGGTGAAGAGCGGCGATTTTACCGTTAAGTCGATCAAGAAATCCAAGAAAAAGAAGCTTCCCGCTCCCCCCTTCACGACCTCGACTATGCAGCAGGAGGCATCGAGAAAGCTCGGCTTCCAGTCGCAGAAGATCATGAAGATCGCGCAGGAGCTTTACGAGGGTATCAATATCGGATCCGAGAACGGCGGAGTTCAGGGTCTTATCACCTATATGCGTACCGACTCGCAGAGAGTTTCGGCTGACGCGCAGGCAGAGGCGAGAGAGTATATCGGCGAGAAGTACGGCGAGAACTACTATCCCGATTCTCCCAGACAGTACAAGACCCGTGCAGGCGCGCAGGACGCACACGAGGCTATCCGCCCCGCAAGAGTTGCGCTCGAGCCCGCAAAGGTAAAGAAGTATCTTACAAACGATCAGTTCAAGCTCTATAAGCTCATCTGGGAGAGATTTATCGCAAGCCAGATGGAGTCTGCAGTTCTATCTACCGTTACAGCGGATTTCGCATCTGCGGGATATATCTTCAGAGCAAGCGGATATACCGTTGACTTCCAGGGCTATATGGCTCTTTATGAGGAGAGCGAGGAAGAGAGCAGACATAACGCAGACGAGCTGCGCGAGGAGAAGAACATCAAGCTCCCGAACGTCAAGGTCGACGAGAAGCTCGAGACGCTTGGACTTACCCCCGACAAGCACTTCACCGAGCCCCCCGCACGCTACAACGATGCATCTCTCATCAAGTTCCTTGAGGAGATGGGCATCGGTCGCCCGAGTACCTTTGCGACTATCATCTCGACCATAATCTCGAGAAATTACGTCAAGAGAGAGGGCAAGTCGCTCGTTCCCACACCTACGGGTGAGATCACCAACAAGCTTATGCTTGAGAGCTTCCCCGACGTCGTAGACTATAAGTTTACCGCGGATATGGAGACCGATCTCGACAGAATTGAGAACGGCAAGATGGAGATGAATCAGGTGCTCACAGAGTTCTGGAGTGACTTTGAAAAAGAGCTTTCTGCCGCTGAGGACAAGATGAAGGACGCGTCCTTCGAGGTGCCGGTCGAGGAGACCGACATCATCTGCGACAAGTGCGGTAGCAAAATGATAGTCAAGAACGGACGTTTTGGCAAGTTTGCCGCTTGCCCCAACTATCCGCAGTGCCGTAATACCAAGCCTCTCGTTGCAAAGAGCACGGAGGAAGAGGAAAAGGCAGAGAAGAAGGTAGTTGTGGCTGACTTCAAGTGCGAGCTTTGCGGCGCGGATATGGTGCAGAGAAGCGGAAGATACGGTAGCTTCTTCGCGTGCAGCCGTTTCCCCGAGTGTAACTTTACCAAGCAGAAGACCAAGGATATCGGCGTTGCTTGCCCTAAGTGCGGCTCTAAGGTCGTAATGAAGAACGGCAAGAACAAGACGGTATTTTATAGCTGTGAGAAGTATCCCGAGTGCGATTTCTCGTCCTGGGATATGCCCACCAATGAAAAGTGCCCCGACTGCGGCGAAATTCTCTTCAGAAAGAAAGGTCAGGCGACCTACGTTTGCCACAACAAGAGCTGTGGCTATAAGAGAGCTATCGAGCAGAGCGAGAGCGAGGAATAATTTACAGTATGACAGATAAAAGAATAACCGTTTACGGCGCGGGACTTGCAGGCTGTGAGGCGGCGTGGCAGGCGGCAGAGCGCGGAGCGCCGGTAACGCTTGTCGAGATGAAGCCTCACAAGCACACTCCCGCACACCACGCAGACGGCTTTGCGGAGCTTGTCTGCTCCAACTCTCTGCGCTCGGACGTGACCTCGAACGCGGTCGGTCTTCTCAAGGAGGAGATGCGCCGTATGGGTTCGCTGATAATGGAGGCGGCAGAGGCAACGCGTGTTCCCGCAGGCTCGGCGCTTGCGGTCGACAGAGAGAAATTCTCGGAATATATCACCGAAAAAATAAAGAACCACCCGAATATCGAGGTGGTCTACGCCGAGGCAAAGGAAATTGATAGAGAGAGAGTATGCGTTATCGCGACCGGACCTCTTACCTCTGAGCCTATGGCGGATTACATCGCCAACGAGCTCGGCTTTGGCTCGCTCCACTTCTTTGATGCGGCGGCACCTATCGTGTCGGCTGAGAGCATCAATACCGACATCGCTTTCTTTGCCTCTCGCTACGACAAGGGCGATGCGGATTACATCAACTGCCCGATGAATGAAGATCAGTACAACGCTTTCTGGGAGGCTCTCGTCAGCGCCGAGGAAGCAGAGCTCAAGGAGTTTGACCGCGACGAGCAGAAGAAGAATATCAAGGTGTTTGAAGGCTGTATGCCGGTCGAGGTAATGGCAAGACGCGGCAAGGACACGCTTCTCTTCGGACCGCTTAAGCCTGTCGGGCTTATCGACAAGCGCGTTGGCAAGGAGTCGCACGCGGTCGTTCAGCTCCGCAAGGAGAACAAAGAGGGAACGATGTACAATCTCGTGGGATTTCAGACGCATCTGACATTTCCCGAGCAGAGAAGAGTTTTCCGTATGATCCCCGGACTTGAGAACGCGGAATTTCTGCGCTACGGCGTGATGCACCGCAACACATATCTCAACTCTCCCGGCAATCTCGACGAGCACTACAGACTCGTGCGCTCGGGCGAGCGCGGAGTTTACTTTGCGGGACAGATGACGGGTGTCGAGGGATATATCGAGTCTGCGGGCTCGGGAATGGTGGCAGGCATCAACGCAGCTTACGAGGCACTCGGCGAGGAATTGCTCGAATTTCCCAAGGCCACGATGCTCGGCGCGATGGCATCCTACGTTGCAAACGGCGGTGTTTCGGCGTTCGCACCGATGAATGCGAATTTTGGTATAATCGATCCGCTCCCCACAAGAGTCAAGGGCGGTAAGATCGCGAAAAATCAGGCGCTCGCAGACAGAGCGCTCTCCATAATAGATGAAATTAAGGAGCAGAGAAAATGAAAACTATAATAGTTGATATGATGGGTGGCGACAACGCTCCTCTTGAGACAGTCAAGGGAGTCGGCCGTGCTATAAAAGAGCTTTCTGAGGACGTCAATTATATTCTTGTTGGAGATCAGGTTGAGATCGAGCGCATAGCGCGAGAGAACGAAATAGTACTTGAGAGATGCGACATTGTGCATACCGAGACTTACATCACGATGGAGGATGAGCCGATAGCCGTAGTTCGCGGCAAGGAGACCTCGTCGATGAGCCTCGGACTCAAGCTTCTCAAGGAAGGCAGAGGCGATGCTTTTGTCAGCACGGGTAACACGGGCGCGCTCTTCACGGGTGCTAATCTCATCGTGCGCAAGGTCAAGGGCGTAAAGCGCCCTGCGATCGCAAGCCTTCTTCCGCTCCAGCCTCCCGTTCTTCTTGCAGACTCGGGAGCAAACGTCGTTGTTACTCCTGAGTATCTCGAGCAGTTTGCCGTTATGGGAAGTGCTTATATGAAGAACGTTATGGGAGTGGAAAATCCCCGTGTCGGACTTCTCAACAACGGCGAGGAGGAGCACAAGGGAACTGAGCTTCAGATAGAGACCTACAAGATCCTCCGTGCAAACGAGGATATCAATTTCGTCGGAAACATTGAGGGCAACCGCGTAATGCAGGATACCTGCGACGTTATCGTAGCCGACGGATTTACCGGTAACATCTTCCTCAAGACCATGGAGGGCCTTGGCAAGATGATGCTCAAGACGCTCAAAACGACTCTTTATTCGAAGATCCGTACTCGTGCGGCAGGACTTCTGATCAAGAACGAGATGAAGGGAATAAAGAAGACCTTTGACGCAGGTGAGCTTGGCGGTGCGCCCATTCTTGGTATTGCGAAGCCTGTTATCAAGGCTCACGGCTCGTCCAACGCAAAGGCGTTTAAGAACGCTATCCGTCAGGCGATCGCTTATTCGGAGAACGATTTTGCGTCTCAGCTTGAAGCTGACCTTGCAGCACTTGCTGCAAAGAAGAGTGCGAAGGCGGCAGAGGGCGAAGAAAAATAATTTTGTTTGGATCTTGGAGGAAAGATGCAGAAGTTTGATATAGAAGCTCTTGAGGCTAAAATTGGATACAGCTTTTCTGATCGTGCCTTTCTTGAAGAAGCGTTGACTCATTCCTCCTATGCGAACGAGCTGAAGGCTAAAAAGCAGACGGTGCAGTGCAACGAGCGGCTTGAGTTTCTCGGCGACTCGGTGCTGTCGGTGGTGGTCAGCGAGTATCTCTTCGACCGCTTTGCGACTCTGCCTGAGGGTGATCTTACGCAGACGAGAGCTATGCTCGTGCAGTCGGCGTCGCTTGCGTCCTATTCGCGCGAGATCGGGCTTGGGGATTATCTCTACCTCGGTCACGGAGAAGAGAAGAACAACGGCAGAGAGCGTCAGTCGACGCTTGAGAACGCCTTTGAGGCACTCGTGGCGGCTATTTATCTCGACGCGGGTGAGAACGGCTTTGAGGCAGTCAGACGCTTCGTTTTGCCGATAATCAAGCGCTTTTTGGCGGATAATTCCGAAAAATCGAAGCGTATTGACGCGAAGACCGAGCTCCAGCAGCTTATTCAGCAGGCTGAGGGAGACTTCCTTGAGTATATCGTGGTCGGCGAGAGCGGCCCCGATCACAAGAAGGAATTCGAGGTCGTCGCGCGCCTTAATTCGAATGTCATCGGTCGCGGTAAGGGCAGATCCAAGCGTGAGGCTGAGCAGAATGCCGCCAAAGAAGCGCTTATCTTGTTCGGTACGCTGGAGTAGTTAGTTTGTGTTGAGTTTTGTATTTCTTCTTTTTTGAAAAAAAGAAGCAAAAAACTTTCCTGTGGGGGTTGGTATAGGGTTTTGTACATAACTCAGACCAACATTCCCTACGATAGTTTGGGATACTGTGATCTGTAGCAATATTCCTTTTCCAAGTTTAATTCAATAGCGATGTAGAAACACGCGGACCGTACCTCCCGCGTGTTTCTTTTTATTGTGAAGAGTGACATCTAAACCTTATTGAGAGCGCCGCAGGAAAGTTTTGATCAAACTTTTTTAAAAGTTTGTCGTGAGCCGACGGCGAAACGTCGGTCGCTCGTCGCAACGAGCGAAACTCCTTTTTCGGGCGACCGCATGGCAAGTCGACAAGTTTTCATAAAAGAAAGTGGCAAAAAAACCTTACACAAAGCTATCTACAACAAAAGCCGTCGGGTAAACCCGACGGCTTTATAGTTTATTGAATTACTCTTCGTTTCCGTAGAGAGTAGAAAGCTTCTGGAGTCTTTCGTACTTAGCCTTTGCGTTTTCTTCACCCTGTGCGAAGAGTGCCTCAGCCTTCTCGGGGAAGGACTGAACGAGACGAGCGTATCTGGTCTCGGACTTGATGAAGTCAACGTAGTTAGCGGTGGGAGCCTTAGAGTCGATGATGAGCTTGTTGTTCTCGAGCGTGGGGTTGTATCTGAACATCTGCCAGTAACCTGCCTCAACAGCCTTCTTCATCTCGAGCTGGCAGTTCTGCATACCGCCCTTAACACCGTGCATCTCACAAGGAGCGTAACCGATGATAAGCGAAGGACCGTTATAAGCCTCGGCCTCTGTAAGAGCCTTGAGGAGCTGGTTCATATCAGCGCCCATAGCAACCTGTGCTACGTAAACGTAACCGTAGGACATAGCGATCTGTGCAAGATCCTTCTTGCCGATTGCCTTACCTGCAGCTGCGAACTGAGCAACCTGACCGATCTGAGAAGCCTTGGAAGCCTGTCCGCCGGTGTTGGAGTAAACCTCGGTATCGAATACCATTAC
>JAFTKL010000056.1 GCA_017453285.1 Clostridia bacterium
ACCGTGTTACTATATATTCTGATTTTATTGCCAGTTTCGCATTTGTATAACAAACGCATCGGGCTATGCCCATACCCTTATTCTATTTCTCCGATAAGGACAACACCCATTGATCTCGGCGTTATTTTTATAAAATTATGCAGATAAGTCCGTTGCTACCCTCGTTGACGATGCGCTCAAGCGTTTCGGAGAGCTTCGTGCGTGACTCATCGGGTATGTGCTCAAGCTTTGTGTGAAGTCCTTCGTTGACAAGCTCGTAGAGCGTCTTGCCAAACATATTAGAGCTCCATATCTTCTGCGGCTCGGCTTCAAATTCACGCAGCATCGAGCGCACAAGCTCTTCGGATTGCTGCTCCGTGCCGACGATTGGGTTGATCTCGGTCTCAATATTGGCTCTTATCATATGGATAGACTGAGCAGATGCACAAAGTCTTACTCCGTACGCGCCGTTCTGCTTGACGATCTGCGGCTCTTCAAGTCGAAGCTCGTCGATGCCGGGCATAACTATTCCGTAGCCCTTGCTCTCGACCATCTCAAGCGCGTCAGCCACCCTCTCGTACTTTGTCTTCATCTCGCGAAGCTCGCGCAAAAGCGAGATAAGCTCAGCCTCGGAGGATATATCAAAGCCGGACAGCTCGCTAACGACATTATAATAGAGCTCGTCGGAGAACTCAAGGCACACGCGTGCCTTGCCGTTGCCAAGATCTATATTCTCAAGGCTATATCCCTTGATGTACTCGTTCTCATCTAAAGTCTCAAGTGCGCTCTTGACATCGCCTACCTTATTGACCTCAGAAGCAAGCTTGCTCACCACCTCGCGCACCGACACTCTGATCGGGTGTATCGGCTCAAGCGCGGACACCCAGCGGGGAAGCGAGAATGCAATCTCGCTGACGGGGAATTCGTGCAGAACGAGTTCGAGTATATGCGAGATATCCTCGAAATTCAGGTCGATACAGCTTACGAGGGCAACAGGAGCACCGTATTTCTCCTCAAGCTCATATGCAAGTGCCATAGCCCTCTCGGACGTGGGATCTGCAGAGTTAAGTACGATAGCAAACGGTTTACCGATAGCCTTCAGCTCGGATACCACGCGTTCCTCGGCGGGAATATAGTTCTCGCGAGATATCTCTCCTATGCTTCCGTCGGTGGTAACGAGCATTCCGATAGTTGAGTGATCCTTGATGACCTTCTCGGTACCGTATTCAGCCGCTTCGACAAAGGGCATAGGTTCTTCCTGCCACGGCGTATGAACCATACGCTCCTGACCGTTCTCAAGCGTGCCGAGAGCCTCTGAAACTATGTATCCAACACAGTCGATCATCTTAACTCTCATCGAGATACCGTCCTCGATCTTCACACTTACCGCCTCGTCGGGCACGAACTTCGGCTCGGTCGTCATAACCGTCTTACCCGCGGCAGATTGCGGCATTTCGTCGCGCGCGCGTTCCTTTGAATAACCGTCCTCAATGTTAGGAAGCACCACCGTCTGCATAAACCGTTTGATGAAGGTAGATTTTCCTGTTCGCACGGGACCGACCACACCGATATAGATGTCTCCGCCCGTTCTTTGCGAAATATCTTTATAAATAGAGTTTTCCACGATAAAATCCTCCCGATATATTTTCATTAAAATATACGGGAGGATATTGTATTTTAGAACTGTCTGTTTAATTTTCAGTTGTCTCGCTGTCATCTTCATCCTCTTTTTTATCAAGAGGAGTGAAATTATCCTTCGGAAGACTCTTCTGCGTGGCAAGAGGATTGTGCTCCATAGCCTCTTCCATACTGCGATTGCTGACGTGAGTGTATATCTGCGTGGTGTTGAGCTGCTCGTGACCGAGAATGTCCTTGAGCACTCGCACGTCGACCTCGCCCGTCTGATACATAAGAGTCGCCGCGGTGTGTCTGAGCTTGTGGACAGAATAGTGCTTCGACTCAAGCCCCGCAAGCTCAAGATACTTGTAAACCAACCACTGTACCGTCTTTACGCTGATACGCTGTTCGCGATTGCTAAGGAAGAGTGCCTTTGAGTCGATACTCGCGTGCTTCTCACCAAGTCTCTCTGCATAGTAATCGGCAAGCGCCTGCTTGCAGGCAGAATTGAGATATACTATTCTTTGCTTGTTGCCTTTACCCGTAACGGTAAGCGAGCGCAGATCTCGGTCAACGTCGTTAAGGTCGATACCGACAAGCTCGGAAACTCGCATTCCGCAGTTAAGGAAGAGAGTTATTATCGCATAGTCGCGCACTCTCGACTTGGACTCCTTGTCGTTCTTGACCGCCTCGAGCAGCATAAGGCTTTCCTCCATCGACAAAAACTTCGGCAGAGCCTGCTTCCTCTTGGGCGTTTCGATATTGATCGCGGGATTGTCGTCAAGCATCATTCGCTTTATGTGAAGATACTTGAAAAACCCCTTGATCGAGGAAAGCTTTCTCGACTTTGCCGCCGCCATATTTCCTCTGACTCCGTCCGCGTAAAGCAGAAATTCGTATATATCCTCGGTGGTAATATTCTTTATATAGTCAAGATCAACACCGCTGATGTCTATCTTCTCAAATTCCTCGCTCGACATATCTATATCCGCGTCTCTGGCAAGAAGGAAGCGGAAGAAGGTGCGCAGATCGAGAAGATATTCTGATATCGTCTTCTCGGACGCGTTCTGCATAACTGCTTTATATGAGGCAAACTCGCGAACGAGCGGGGGAAGAGATTTTAAGGGAACAGCGTATTTCATAAACCCTCCGCAAATGTTAAAAGAATTGTTAATAAGATAAAGATTTATTGGATAAAATGTAAACTTTCATTAACTGCTATTGAAAAAGCAGATAATTTCAATTATAATTGTAGGGTAAGCACCGCTTACCGATCAACACGACCTTGGGGGAAAAATGAAAAAGTTTTTTCACGATTATTCATACAATATAGTTAAAATGTTCGTCAACCAGTTCGCGATCTCGATCTTCGGAGTATCGCTCACGTTTGCAACCACATCGGCTCACGGAGAGTCGACCGGCTTTGACACGCTGACGGTGGTAGTTAGCCTGCTTTCCGTATTGTTCTATCTCTTCCTTATCTACACGCTTGCGTGGGAGATAGGAGCTAAAGATAAGATATCAGTCGACGTCGGCAAGAAGCCTTACCGTCCGCATCTCGGAATATTGCTCTCGCTCTTTGCGAATATCCCGAACCTGATAGCCGCTATCTTTTACCTTGTTGCAACGCTTGCAGGCTCTGAGGATATGATGTTTATCGTGCGTCTCGTTGCAACGCTCATTCAGGGAATGTACTTCGGCCTTATCACCGCAGTCAGCCTGCCGATCGGCGGCGCGTACGTTCAGCTAAACGCACTCTGGCCTACCTTCTTTATTATGGTGATCCCCGCGATGCTCACAAGCTGGCTCGCGTACTACCTCGGACACAAGAACATCCGTCTGTTCGCGTTTATCTCCGATAAGCCTAAGCAAGAGGGAGACGCGCCCAAGATCAAAAAATGATATTACGGGGCTGCTTCAGTTAGATGCAGAAGACGTGTTCTTCGTTTCGTTGGCGTACAAAGGTACGCCAGAGGCGAAGAACGCGGCTAAAAAACACACATAAAATGAATTTTGAGAGAAAAGTCTCGAAAAATTCTACACAAAACCGCTCTTGCTACCAACCTAAGATAGCAAAAGTGGTTTTCTGTTTGTTTTATTTTTGTGTGTTTTTGTTCTGCGCTAAATGAAGCAGTCCCATTTTTATGAAAATTTATTCCAACCTACGCGCCCAACTCGCTTGTGGCGCGTATTTTTTGCGTCTATGACGAGATAAACGATAAGAAGGATCACAAATATGATAGCAGCTACGATAAACGTCCTGCCAAGAAGAAAGTCCTTTGCGAGCTTCATCGAATAAAGCACGAAGTTCGGCTCGATATCCTCAGACGCCACAAGTTCAGCGCTTCCGACCAAGATCTCTCCGTAATAGACGTCAACGACACCGACGACACTATCCTTGTTTATCGGCGCGCTCATATTTGTCTCGTGAAGATACGGCACAAACTTCAGCGAAGCAAGATCCGTTCCGTAATCAATAAAAACGTAAAGATCCTCAGAGAGTACGCAGGGAAGCATCGAGCTTTTTCCGTTAGAGACCGCAAGCGCGACCTCTGTACTGATAAAATCATCGCCTGCGTTTGCTACCTTGCGATAGGAATATGAATTAAAGACGTGATCGAGCAGATAATTTGCCGTAGAATAGGAATATATCTCGTTTTCATCCGCCTCCGCGCCCATAACAAGACACAGATAAGCCTCGCCGTTCTTCTCGGCGTAGGTAGCAAGAACGTATCCGCCGAGATCGGTGCTACCCGCGATAATTCCTTTTGCGTATTTATTTGTGTATCCGTTTGCCGAGAACTGACTCATCAGCGCGTTTCTGTTGTAGACTGTCACACTTGGCTCACCCTCGGGAGTGTACTCAAAATACTGAACGGCAGAGCAGGAAAGATAGAGCTCACTCGATACCGCCTTGTGCACGAGCTTTGCCGTGTCCGAGAGGGTGGTATAAGCAGAGCTTGAATCGTGACCGGTTGGATTGGTATAATGCGTATTTAACATATAAAGATGATCAGCGTAGAAGTTCATATCGTTAACGAACTTCTCGACACTCCCCGCACACGCGATAGCAAGCGACTGTGCCGCGTCGTTGTTACCGCAGAGCGTTCCGCGAAGCAGATCGCGGATCTTGAGCGTCATTCCAACGCGCAAGCCCATCGAAGCACCACTGATACCGTCAAGCATCTCTTCACTGATTGTAACGTCCTCGTCAATCTTGTCCGAATAAAGTTCGCATGCAACGACGCCTGTCATTATCTTCGCACTTGATGCAGGCGCGCGTTTGCTGTCTCCGTCGCGCAAGAGCAATACGCGGTCACACTCGTAGCTGTAGAGATATACTGCGCCTGCCGAGCGGCTGAGAGATAGCTCGGCTTCGTTTATATCCCTCTTGCCACTTACCGTCAAAGAGAGGGGAAGTATCAAGAGAATAAGAACAAGGCAAAGAGCCAAAAGCCTCTTAATCATTCTTGCTTTCATTTACAGATGAAAATCTGTTCTGAAGATAGTAATCGATAAGCAGCTGGAGCAGCTCGTCACGGTCGACCTGGCGGATCAGGCCTCTCGCGTTGTTGTGATCGGGCATGTAGAGCGGATCCTCGGAAAGAATATAGCCCGCAAGCTGTATGGTCGGGTCGTAGTTCTTCTCGAGCATAGCAACGTATACCTTTTCTACGGTGTCTTCAAGCTCCTCAAGAGTAAGTTTATTTTTTCCGTTCATACGTTCCTCCGTATTTCTGCATAATTCTCCACGTATAAGTATATCATTACCTACAAATTTATTCAATATATTTTTGTTAATTTTTTAAAATAATTTGCTACTACCACTTGATTTTTATGGGAATATGGTGTATAATAATCCGTGGAATAAAATTATAAGGAGATCAATAAAAATGTTAGTTTCAGCAAAAGAAATGCTTCAGAAAGCAAAAGCAGGCAAGTATGCAGTAGGTCAGTTCAATATCAACAACCTTGAGTGGACTAAGGCTATCCTTCAGACCGCTCAGGAGCTCAACTCTCCCGTTATTCTCGGCGTATCCGAGGGTGCAGGTAAGTACATGTGCGGCTACAAGACCGTTGTTGGTATGGTTAACGGAATGATCGACGAGCTCGGTATCACCGTTCCCGTTGCTCTCCACCTTGACCACGGCTCTTACGAGGGCTGCTACAAGTGCATCGAAGCAGGCTTTTCTTCCGTAATGTTCGACGGTTCTCACTATCCGATCGCTGAGAACGTAGCAAAGACCACCGAGCTCGTTAAGGTTTGTGCAGAGAAGGGAATGTCCCTTGAAGCAGAGGTTGGCGCTATCGGAGGCGAAGAGGACGGCGTTGTAGGTAGTGGTGAGTGTGCAGATCCCGCAGAGTGCAAGATGATCGCTGATCTCGGCGTTACCATGCTTGCAGCAGGTATCGGTAACATCCACGGCAAGTATCCTGCAAATTGGAAGGGACTCTCCTTCGAGACTCTCGATGCAGTTCAGCAGCAGACCGGCGATATGCCCCTCGTTCTTCACGGCGGTACGGGTATTCCCGAGGATATGATCAAGAAGGCAATCTCTCTCGGCGTTGCAAAGATCAACGTTAACACCGAGTGCCAGCTCGCTTTCGCAGCAGCTACCAGAGGCTACGTTGAGGCAGGCAAGGACCTTCAGGGTAAGGGCTTTGACCCCAGAAAGCTTCTCGCTCCCGGCGTTGAGGCTATCAAGGCTACCGTTAAGGAAAAGATGGAGCTCTTCGGCTCTGTTAACAAGGCGTAAGCCGAGAATAATCAGAACAAGGGTTGCGGCTTTATGCGGCAACCTTTGTCATATGGTATTTTAATAATAATTCTATTAACCAGAGGTGATTTTTGTGACAAGAATTGATATTATTTCGGGATTTTTAGGTGCGGGCAAGACTACGCTCATCAACCGTCTTATTCACGAAGCATACAAGGGTGAAAAGATAGTTCTTATCGAGAACGAATTCGGCGAGATCGGCATAGACGGCGGATTTCTTAAAGATGCAGGAATTGAGATATCCGAGATGAACTCGGGATGCATTTGCTGCTCGCTCGTCGGAGACTTCAGTGAGGCACTCAAGAAAGTCGTTGAGGAATATTCTCCCGACCGTATCCTCATCGAGCCCTCAGGCGTTGGTAAGCTTTCTGACGTTACCAAGGCTGTGCTTGCGGCAGAGCTTGAGAATGCCGAGATCAACAGCTCGGTTGCCGTCGTTGACGTAAACAAGTGCAAAATGTATATGAAGAACTTCGGTGAGTTCTTCGGTGACCAGATAGAAAATGCAGGCTGCGTACTCTTCAGTCACACCGACAAGACCACCGACGCAAAGCTTGAGGAGGCTCTCGCTCTCGTGAGAGAGAAGAATGCGGATGCGGTAATCATCACCACACCTGCTGACAAGCTCTCGATCGACTCGCTTATCAGCGCTCTCGAACAGAAGTCCACACTCAAGGCTCACGTTGACGCATTGATCGAGGAGGATGCTTGTCCTATATGCGGACATCACCACGATCACCACGAGCATCATCACGACCACGACGAAGAGCACGAACACGAGCACCACCATCACGACCACGATGAAGATTGTGATTGCGGATGCCATGAGCATCACCATCATCACGATCACGATGAAGAATGCGAGCATCACCATCACCATCACCACGATCACGATGAGGAGCACGAGCATCACCATCACGAGCACGGCGAGGAATGCGATTGCGGATGCCACGGTCATCATCATGACCACGATCATCACGGTCATCACCATCACCACGCAGACGATGTATTCACGAGTTGGGGCAGAGAAACCGTCAAAAAGTTCTCAAAACAGGAGATCTCTGATATCCTTGAAGCTCTTGCGGACAGCGACAAGTACGGTATGATCCTTCGCGCGAAGGGCATGGTAGAGTGCCCCTGCGGCAAGTGGATATACTTTGACTACGTTCCCGGTGAGCCCGACGTAAGAGAGGGAAGCCCTGAGGCTATCGGCAAGCTCTGCGTGATCGGCTCGAAGATCAATGAAGATGCCATTTCGGCATTGTTTGGAGTAAAGTAATGAAAATTCCTGTTTATCTTTTCACGGGCTTCTTAGAGGGTGGTAAGACTACCATAATTCAGGAATCCCTCAACGATCAGAATTTCAACAGCGGCGAGAAAACGCTTATCCTTCTTTGTGAGGAAGGAATTGAGGAGCTTGATCCTTCGAAGTTCTGGGGGCAGAATGTAACTATCGAAGTCATCGACTCTGAGGATATGATAACCGAGGAAAAGCTGCTTTCCTATACCAAGGGAAGAAAGCTTGATCGCATTATCATAGAATACAACGGAATGTGGCTCTTGCAGACGCTCTACGATAATTTCCCTGAGAATTGGGGAATTTATCAGAATATGATGTTCGCTGATGCAAACACCTTTATTTCCTACAACAACAATATGCGACAGCTCGTCTACGACAAGGTCAGGGATGCCGAGATGGTAGTTCTCAACCGCACCTCGAGCAACATTGATAAGGAAGAGATACACAAGATCATCCGCGGTATTTCGCGCCGCGCGGCAATAGTCTACGATTATCCCGACGGTCACGTTGAATACGACGAGATCGAAGATCCGTTGCCCTTTGATCTTGATGCCGACGTTATCGAGATCGAGGACGAGGATTACGCACTCTGGTACAGAGATATGTCCGAGGAACTCCCCAAGTACAACGGAAAGTGCATAAAGTTCAAGGGAATTATCGCAAATGACCCAAGACTTCCCAAGAATTCCACCATTATCGGCAGACACGTTATGACCTGTTGCGTTGACGATATTCAGTACAGCGGAATGATCTGCGTGTTCAAAAACGAAGTCAAGCTCAAGACTCGCGATTGGATCACGGTAAAGGGAACGCTCAAAATCGAGCCCCACAAGCTCTATCGCAACAAAGGACCGGTGCTCTACGTAGAGTCTACCGAGTTTGCAGTCCCCCCCAAGCAAGAAGTAGCAACTTTTTATTGATAAGGAGACAATCTTTATGATAGGAACCTGCGGCAAGTGCGGAAATCACAAGTGGGACAAGATCGTCAAGGACGGTCGTGTCATATGTCCAGAATGTAATCATTCCTGGAATTATGTCTCGCTTCCGCTCTTTATTCTCAGCGGTTGCAGCGGAGTCGGCAAGACTACTACCGGAATTGAACTTATTCAAAGGCAGAACGACGTTGTGGTGCTTGATGCCGATATCTTTTGCGGCGTGCAAAACGCATCGAGTGAAGAGGATTATCGAAAGAGAGTGGATACACTCGAGGCTCTTTCCCGTAATATTTCGCAGAGCGGAAAGCCTGTTCTGTGGACGATGGCGGGGAACCTCGATATGCTACCGAGATCCTATAATACCCGATTCTTCAGCGGCATCTATTGCCTCGTTCTGACAGTCGATGACGATGCACTGCGCGATCGAATGACAAACGGCAGAGGAATTACCGACAGCGGATGGATAGAGGGTTCTGTTGGCTATAATCAGTATCTGAAGACTCATAACACGCTCGGCGAGCTTTCCTATGAGACGCTCGATATAACAAACAAAACGCCTGCAGAGGTTGCAGATGCCGTTATAGAATGGTATAAAAAATATCTTTAAAAATATAAAGCCGTAGTTCGCATCGAACTACGGCTTTATGTTTTATTCAAGCTGTCCGCTGATCTCAGGAGTACCGTCTACCAAGACGAGCTCCTTAGTAACGTACTTAGGCTCAGCCTTCTCGGTTACGCACTCGGGAGTTATGATAAGCTCCTCAACGTCGGTGCGAGAGGGAATTGAATACATAAGCGGCATCATCAGATTTTCCATAATGGAACGAAGTCCACGCGCACCGGTGTTGCGTTCAATAGCAAGCGATGCGATCGCTTCAAGTGCTCCGTCCTCGAGCGTGAGCTTCACTCCGTCCATCTCGAAGAGCTTTTCGTACTGCTTTGTGATCGAATTCTTAGGCTCGCGCAAGATCTTTACGAGCGCATCCTTGTCAAGATCGTCAAGAGTTACGATAGCGGGAATTCTTCCGACAAGCTCGGGAATAAGACCGAATTTTACGATATCGTGGGGAAGAACGTCCTTGAAGATGCCCTTAGCCTTTCTCTCAGCCTTCTTCTTGATCTCACTTGAAAATCCTATCGTCTGGTTGCCCTGACGCTTCTCGATAAGCTTATCAAGTCCGTCAAACGCACCGCCGCAGATAAAGAGAATATTCTCCGTGTTTATCTGGATGAACTCCTGGTTGGGATGCTTGCGTCCGCCCTGAGGAGGAACGTTTGCAACCGTGCCTTCAAGTATCTTGAGAAGTGCCTGCTGAACACCCTCACCAGAGACGTCTCGGGTTATCGAGCGATTTTCGCTCTTTCGTGCAATCTTATCGATTTCATCAATATAGATGATACCTTTCTCGGCAAGCTCGATGTCGTAATCAGCCGCCTGAATAAGTCGCAGGAGAATGTTCTCAACGTCCTCACCAACGTATCCCGCCTCGGTCAAAGTGGTTGCGTCAGCGATAGCAAATGGAACCTTGAGCGCCTTTGCGAGCGTCTGTGCGAGATATGTCTTGCCGACACCCGTCGGTCCGATCAAGAGAACGTTGCTCTTCTGAATATCAACGTGTGTATCAACGAGGTCAGCGCCCTTGCGCTTTGCTTCCTCTTTTTCGTTTCTGTAAAGAATACGCTTGTAGTGATTGTAGACTGCTACCGAGAGAGCAACCTTTGCGTCGTCCTGACCGATAACGTACTCGTCAAGCATCTCCTTTATCTGTGCGGGCTTGGAAAGCGTATCAAACGAAAGGTCACCCATTCCACTCTCGGCTACCGAGTTCTCATAAATGAGCTGCTGGCACGCATCTACGCAAAAATCGCAGATATACGCGCCGGTAGGAGAGGGAATAAGGAAATTCACCTGATTTTCTCTTCTGCCGCAGAACGAACAGAAGCGAGCACCTGCCGAACCCGATTTAGAATTATTTGAAGCCATCTTTTATCCTTTCAACGTCTCACGCTCTTTTAGCGAATATCTTATCGATAAGTCCGTATTCGAGCGCCTGCTGTGCTGTCATAAAGTTATCACGCTCGGTATCGCGCGCGATCTCTTCGATGGAACGACCTGTATTCTCTGCGAGAATTCTGTTAAGGTTGTCTCTCGTACGCAAAATGAGGTCTGCCTGGATCTTGATATCTGTAGCCTGACCTTTTGCACCGCCGAGAGGCTGGTGGATCATTATCTCACTGTTGGGAAGAGCAATTCTCTTGCCCTTTGCACCTGCAGAAAGAAGGAACGCACCCATGCTTGCCGCCATACCGATGCAGATAGTGGAAACGTCGCATTTAACGTAATTCATCGTATCGTAGATAGCCATTCCCGCAGTAACAGAACCGCCGGGGCTGTTGATGTAAAAGCTGATGTCCTTATCGGGATCCTGCGCTTCGAGGAAGAGAAGCTGTGCAACAACCAAAGAGGCAGTGGTGTCGTTTACTTCATCCGACAAAAAGATAATTCTGTCGTTGAGCAAGCGAGAGAAAATGTCATAAGAGCGCTCTCCCTTTCCTGTCTGCTCGACCACCATGGGAACGAGTGCGTTGTACATCTTGTTTTCATAATCAAACATTATAAATTACCTCCAATTACAGTTGTGCGATTTAGCGTAGGGAATTACTTAACGGTAACTACCGCCTTTTCCTTAACGAGCTCCATAGCCTTCTGAACCTTCATATCAGCAGCAATAGCGTCGGAATCGATGCTTGCCTTAACCTGATCGATCTCAATGCCGTATGCAGACGCGATCTTCTCGTACTCTGCGTTGATGTCCTCTTCAGTAGCCTCGAGGTTTTCAAGAGCTGCGATCTTCTCAAGAGCGAGTCTTGCCTTAACCTGACGCTCAGCCTGAGGTCTCATCTGCTCACGGAGAGAATCGAGATTCATACCGGTATACTTGAAGTAGGTATTAAGATCAAGTCCCTGAGAGCGAAGTCTTGTATCGTAGTCACGAACGAAGTTCTCAGTCTCAGCAACGAACATAGGCTCGGGAATATCAGCCTCGAGCTTCTCGATAAGAGCCTCGACGAGCTTATCCTCAACTGCGTTCTCAGCAGAAGCCTCGTGTCTCTTCTCAATTTTTGCCTTAACGTCTGCCTTATATTCAGCAAAAGTATCAAATTCAGAAACATCCTTAGCGAAATCATCGTCAAGCTCGGGAAGCTCAATCTTAGTGATCGCGTGGATCTTTACCTTGAATACAGAAGGCTTACCTGCGAGATCAGCTGCGTGATACTCTTCGGGGAAGGTAACGTTTACGTCGAACTCCTCGTCGATGCTCTTGCCAACGATCTGCTCCTCAAATCCGGGGATGAAAGAGCCGGATCCAAGCTTAAGTGCATAGTCAGTACCCTTGCCGCCCTCGAAAGCAACACCGTCGCAGAAGCCCTCGAAATCGATAACGGTGGTGTCTCCCATCTCGGCAGGTCTGTCGGTTACGTCGATCTCTCTGGAGTTTCTCTCACGGATCGTCTCGATCTCGCGATCAACGTCCTCATCGGTGACAGCAACTACTTCCTTCTCAACCTCGATGCCGAGATAATCCTTGATCTCGACCTCAGGCTTTACGTATACCTTAGCAGAGAGAACGAGACCGTTCTCGTCGATAGATACAACGTCGAACTCAGGCTGACCTACAGCGTCGATAGCAGCTTCCTTGAGTGCCTCGGTGTAAGCGTCGGGAATAAGATCATTGATAGCGTCCTCATAGAAAACGCCTGTGCCATACATCTTCTCGATGATAGAGCGGGGAGCCTTACCCTTTCTGAAACCGGGAACAGAGATGTTCTTGACCTGCTTGCGATAAACTGCGTTTACAGCAGCGTCAAAGGTTGCCTTGTCAACAGAAAACTGCAATTCGTATCTGTTCTTTTCAATTACTTCAGATTTTGTTAAACTCATTATAGTTTAAACCTCCACAGAAATATAATAAATTTTTTACATACATCTTATATTGTACTTTTTTTAGAGTGTTTTGTCAATAGTTTTCTTGAAATTAAACGATAATTTGCGGCAAAAAGCCAAGAAAATCCGCAGAAATCATACGAAACTCAATATTTTCCCACTTAAAGACAGAGCCTTGAGAATAGCAACCGTGGATGTGACCGAAATAGCACCTTGAAACATTGTATTCCTTGAGGACTCGCAATATTTCATCACATTCAAAATCACTCCATACAGGAGGGAAGTGGAAGAATGCTATTATCTCCTTGCCACTTGCATCCGAGAGCTTTTTAGCCTCATCAAGAGAGAGCTTAAGACGGATGACCTCGCGGTTGACTATCTTTGAATAGTCGGCATTGACGGATTTTTGCGGCTGTACAGTCTTATCGACGAACCATCCTCGCGAGCCCGCGGCGATAAAGCCGTCAAGCTCGATCGCGTTATTATAAAGGAAATCTATGGTAGTAATTCCGTTCTCCGCGAAGAACTTTCGCATCTTCGAGACGGTAGACCACCAAAAATCGTGATTG
>JAFTKL010000057.1 GCA_017453285.1 Clostridia bacterium
ACATACGGATTTGATAAAAATGCAAATTCCACTTGTAGAAAGCAGATTAGCTCTGTCGTATTCAAGTTGGTTTAGCGACTCGGAGTTTGCATTTTTTGTGCGCGGCTTCGGTCGCGCACTTTTTATTTTAGGGGGTATAAAATGAAGAATTACTATTTTATATGATAAATTGTCCTTTTTTGTAAAAAATATTGATATTCGTCTTTTTTTGTGATATAATAACAATGTCACACAATTAAATAATAAAATCAAAGGTATTTTTTCTTTACAGGGATAACTATACCCTTTTTCTGCCATACCATTTTAAAAAATGGTAAAAACGCAAGTTCCACCTATATGGTTATGGTAGAAATACTTTGGCTTTATTTAATTGTGTGACGACAATCGGAGTTTGCGTTTTTCGTGCGCGGCTTCGGTCGCGCACTTTTTATTTTAGGGGGTATAAAATGGACAACAATAACATTTCAAACGAGGGAAGAGAAATTTTAGCAAAGCTTTTACAGAAGCGAGCGGAGCTTGAAGCTTTGCTTGACGAGAACGGTCGTCGGCTGCTTGAAGAATACGACAAATTGGGTGAAAAGCTCATTTGGAGACTCTGCGATACCGCGTATAGCGACGGAAGGTCTGCAAAATAAGAAAAAAGAAAAATGACGGAGAGTTTTCTCCGTCATTTTTGTTATATTCTTAGTTTTCGAGGTTCTTTGTATCGATCTGTTCCTTAGCGAATGCGAGGAAGTCTGTAACCGACATAGCGCCCATATCGCCGCTCTTGCGCGATCTGGGAGCGACCGTGCCCTCTGCCATCTCTTTCTCACCGATGACAAGCATATAGGGTATCTTCTCGAGCTGTGCGGCTCTGATCTTATAACCGATCTTCTCGTTACGCGCGTCGACCGTAACTCTCATACCGAGAGCCTGCGCCTTCTGTGCGATATCGTTTGCGTAGTCAGCCTGCTCGTCTCCGATAGGAAGAATTCTGATCTGCTCGGGAGCCATCCACATCGGCAGTGCGCCTGCGTACTTCTCGATAAGCAGAGCGAGCGTACGCTCGTAGCAGCCGAGCGAGGTGCGGTGGATGATGTAGGGGTTAACTCTCTGGTCGTTGGAGTCGGTATATTCCATACCGAACTTCTTAGCGAGAAGCATATCGATCTGGATAGTAACGAGGGTATCCTCCTTACCGTGAACGTTTCTCATCTGGATATCGAGCTTAGGACCGTAGAACGCCGCCTCGTCGATACCGATAGTATAGTTACCCTTTCCGAGATACTCGTCAAGGAGCTCGCCCATGATCGCCTGAGCCTCTTCCCACTGCTCAGGAGTACCCTCGTACTTATCTGTACGTGCGGGATCCCACTGCGAGAAGCGGAAGTAGCAGTCCTCCCAAAGACCTACTGCGCTGAGGCAATACTTTGCGAGGTCGAGACAGCCCTTGAATTCCTCAGCGAGCTGATCGGGGCGGAGAACGAGGTGGCCCTCGGAGATGGTGAACTGACGAACGCGGATAAGTCCGTGCATCTCGCCGCTATCCTCGTTTCTGAAGAGCGTTGAGGTCTCGCCGAGTCTCATCGGGAGATCGCGGTAGGATCTCTTCTTATTGAGGTAGACTTGATACTGAAACGGGCAGGTCATAGGACGGAGCGCGAAGCATTCCTTAGTCTCGTCGTAGGGGTCGCCGAGGATGAACATACCGTCGAGGTAGTGATCCCAGTGTCCCGAAATTCTATAGAGGTCGCGCTTTGCCATAAGCGGAGTCTTGGTAAGCAGGTATCCGCGGCGCTGTTCCTCATCCTCAACCCATCTCTGAAGGAGCTGGATGGTGCGTGCGCCCTTGGGGAGCATAATGGGAAGTCCCTGACCGATAGAGTCGACGGTAGTGAAGTATTCAAGGTCGCGGCCGAGCTTGTTGTGGTCGCGCTTCTTTGCTTCTTCTATTGCCTCAAGGTGAGCCTTGAGCTCGTCTTTGGTGGGGAATGCGGTACCGTAAACTCTCTGGAGCATCTTGTTCTTCTGGTCGCCCTTCCAATAAGCGCCCGTGCACTGAGTGAGCTTGAACGCCTTGATAGCGGCGGTCGAGAAGAGGTGAGGACCTGCGCAGAGGTCAACGAACTCGCCCTGCTTATAGAAGCTGATAACAGCGTCCTCGGGGAGCTCCTCGATGAGCTGTACCTTGTAGGGCTCGTCCTTTTCCTGCATGAGCTTGATAGCCTCTTCGCGAGGGAGCTCGAAGCGCTCGAGCTTGATGTTCTCGCGGACGATCTTCTTCATCTCGTCCTCAAGGCTCTTGAGGATCTCGGGGGTGAAGGATACGTCGCTGTCGAAGTCGTAGTAAAATCCGCCGTCGATCGCAGGACCGATGGTCAGCTTTGTCTGGGGGTAGAGTTTCTTTACCGCCTGCGCGAGCACGTGTGCCGCGGTGTGACGGAATACCTTCTTGCCCTCTTCGTCCTCGAAGGTGCAGAGTTTTACCTCAGCGTCGCCCTCGAGCAGATAGGTCATCTCCTTGACCTCGCCGTTGACGACCGCGCAAAGCGTTGCACGGCTTGCAAGCTCAAGCTCCGATGCCGCCTCAAATACGCTCAGCGGCGCGTCCTTTTCGAGCATCAGCTCTCCAAATTTGATTTTCATAATATTTTTCTCCTTTTTGGATAATTATTTGTGAAGTTAGTTTGAGTAATAATTTTCTCTTCTTTTTTGAAAAAAAGAAGCAAAAAACTTTCCTGTGGGGGTTGGTATATGGTGCATTCGTGACTCGCGGCGATATTCCCTACAGTAGTTTGGGTTATTTGTAAGGATACCGACATAACAGACGGTGCATTTGTTCAAATGCGAGGTGCAAACACGCGGACGGCAGGCCACCGCGTGTTTCTTTTTGTTTTAATTGTGAAGAGCGACATAGAAATCTTTGTTTAGTCTGTCAATCAAACGAAAAAAATTTATATCTGCCGGTAGGGCGGGGGTTTACTCCCGCCGATCTCGTTACGGTCACAAAATGCACTTCCGTATGTTATCTAAACAATAAATCTATATCAATTCTGTAGGGACCGTGCGTCCCTGCAACAAGTTGCCGGCGGTCCAATGTCGTGTCAGTTACAAATTGTATATCCGTTTGCTATCAAAATAAAGGCAACATACGGAAACAATATATTTACCTTTTGTTTTAGGACAGTCGAGGACGCCTGTCCCTACAAATTTTGGCATATGCCTTTCGTTTTATCAATGGACGGATGTGCGGCGTCTCCTCAACTTTCCATTTTCAATTTTTCCTCTTCCCGTTACATAAAAAACGCCTCGGGCGGCAAAAGCCGTCCGAGGCGCGAATGCGCGGTTCCACTCGGGTTTATAACTCAAATGCTATGAACTTTCAGCAAAAAGTGGTACCCTCAAGGCTGTGCGCAGGAGCGTTCCAGCAATTCGCTCCCTCTCTGTAGCGTCGTTTCCTATCGGACGTGTCTTTTTACTACCTCACGCTCACTTTCTGTTGAGCGAGGAATGAGGATTTACGATCTCTCTCCAATCGAGGTCTCCACGCTCGAGCGCGGTGATAACGACCTCGGCAGTCGCGATGTTGGTCGCAACCGGGATATTATTTACGTCGCAGACGCGAAGAAGCTCGTTGCCTGCGGGATTTTCTTTCTGATTAGGACGGGTGTCTCTGAAATAAAGCAGGACGTCGATCTCGTTATAGGCGATGCGCGACGCGATCTGCTCCTCGCCGCCCTGATCTCCTGCCATCATTTTATCTATGTGTAGTCCGGTAGCTTCCGAAATATACTTGGCGGTAATGGCTGTAGCACAGATGTTATGTTTACTGAGAGTGCCGCAATAAGCGATACAAAACTGTGCCATCAGTTCTTTTTTCATGTCGTGTGCGATGATAGCAATCTGCATAATACATTTCCTCCCATTCCGTATAGGTATTTCAAAACTGCAAAAACTATTACTCATACATTATACCACAAATACACCCTTTTTGTCAATATGTGAATAAAAATTTTAAGAGTTTTCAAAAGAAGCTCGATTTTCTGCATTTTTATTTAAAAAAAATGATATTTTTTGCAATTTTCTCTTGCGTTTTATGCGAAAATGTTTTATAATATACTAAAATGCGGAAATGTTTTGATAAGGTTATGATACCGCTGTTAGTAAATTTTTTTCCACGGAGGATATAAAAATGATTCACGAAATGATGGACCTTGTGTCCCGCACAGATCCCGAGATCGCGTCGGCTATACGCGCAGAATACGAGCGTCAGGTCGACGGTCTTGAGCTTATCGCATCCGAGAACGTAGTTTCCGAGGCAGTGCTTTGCGCTATGGGCTCGGTGCTCACAAACAAGTATGCAGAGGGTTACCCTGCAAAGAGATATTACGGCGGATGCCAGTGCGTTGATATCGCCGAGAATATCGCTATCGAGCGTGCGTGCAAGCTCTTCGGTGCAAAATACGCGAACGTTCAGCCTCACAGTGGAGCGCAGGCAAACACTGCTGTCTATTTCGCGCTTATCAAGCCCGGTGACACGGTTATGGGTATGAGCCTCGCGCACGGCGGTCACCTCACCCACGGAAGCCCCGTAAATATTTCGGGTATGTACTACAATTTCGTTCCCTACGAGCTCAATCCCGAGACCGAGAGAATAGACCTTGACGAGTTCGAGAGACTCGCTAAGGAGCACAAGCCGAAGCTCATCGTTGCAGGCGCGTCTGCTTACCCGAGAGTTATCGACTTCGAGAAGATGGCTGCTATCGCGCACAGCGTCGGCGCGTACTTTATGGTAGATATGGCTCACATCGCAGGACTTGTTGCCGCAGGCGAGCATCCGTCTCCCGTTCCTTACGCTGACGTAGTTACCACCACCACGCACAAGACTCTTCGCGGACCTCGCGGCGGTATGATCCTTACCAACGACGAGGAGCTTGCAAAGAAGATCAATAAGGCTATATTCCCCGGCACGCAGGGCGGACCTCTTATGCACGTTATCGCGGCTAAGGCTGTTTGCTTCGGCGAGGCACTGAGACCTGAGTTCAAGGAGTATCAGCATAACGTAGTTCTCAACGCGCGCACGCTCGCTGATGAGCTGCTCAAGGAGGGATTTGACCTCGTTACAGGCGGTACCGATAACCACCTTATGCTCGTTGATCTCCGTCCTATGAAGATCACAGGCAAGGAGTTTGAGGCGCGTCTCGACAGCGTTCACATCACCGCAAATAAGAATTCTATTCCCAATGACCCCGAGAAGCCCTTCGTTACCTCGGGCGTTAGAATTGGTACTCCCGCAGTTACTACCCGCGGTCTTAATACCGAGGATATGAAGACTCTCGCACATCTCCTCGCCCTCACCGCTAAAGATTACGAGAACTCCGCTCCCGCAGTCCGCGACGCCGTCGCCGAGATCTGCAAGAAGTATCCGCTTTATTGAGAAGTTAGCTTGGAGCAGTAATAGGACGCGGGGACGCGAGTTTCTTGTTCTTTTCTTGAAAGAAAAGAATTCGGTCAAAAACATAGTCGTCTTGAGCACGAACGCGTAGCGCGTGCCCAATACTCCTTGTTTTTTCCTATTTTCGCGTCGGCTTCATCGTCCGCAGGACGCGCCGACGTGAAAATC
>JAFTKL010000058.1 GCA_017453285.1 Clostridia bacterium
GCTCGAATGCCTGAATGGAAAGTCTGTGAAGTGTAGGCGCACGGTTGAGCAGAACGGGGTGCTCCTTGATAACGTTCTCAAGTGCGTCCCAAACGCAAGGATTCTCGTGTGCCTTTTCGATCTTCTTGAGTGCGTCCTTAACACCAATTCTCTGGATCTCCTCAAGTCTCTTAACTACGAAGGGCTTAAAGAGCTCGAGAGCCATCTCCTTAGGAAGACCGCACTGATAGATCTTAAGCGAAGGACCAACGACGATAACAGAACGTCCCGAGTAGTCAACGCGCTTACCGAGCAGGTTCTGACGGAAGCGTCCCTGCTTACCGCGAAGGAGCTCGGAGAGCGACTTGAGAGGACGGTTGGAGGGTCCGGTTACGGGCTTACCTCTTCTACCGTTATCGATAAGTGCGTCAACTGCCTCCTGAAGCATACGCTTCTCGTTACGGATAACGATCTCGGGGGCATGGATCTCGATGATCTTCTTAAGACGGTTGTTACGGCTGATAACTCTTCTGTAGAGTTCGTTGATATCCGAGGTAGCGAAGCGTCCGCCGTCGAGCTGTACCATAGGACGAAGGTCTGCAGGAAGAACGGGAACTACGTCCATAATCATCCATTCGAGCTTATTGCCCGACTTTCTGAACGCCTCGATAACTTCAAGACGCTTGATGATACGCATCTTCTTCTGTCCCGAAGCGGTCTCAAGGTCAGCCTTGAGCTGCTCTGCAAGCTCGTCGATATTGATATCCATAAGGAGCTCCTTGATAGCCTCGGCACCCATTCCTACGCGGAAATCGTCGCCGTAAAGCTCGCGGTTCTCCATATACTGCTTCTCGTTGAGGACGGTTCCCTTCTCAAGAGGAGTAGAACCGGGATCAAGCACGATGTTATCTGCAAAGTAGAGCACCTGCTCAAGAAGCTTGGGGGATATATCAAGCACGAGTGCCATTCTCGAAGGAATAGCCTTGAAGTACCAGATGTGCGACACGGGAGCAACGAGCTCGATGTGTCCCATACGCTCACGTCTTACCTTCTTGGTGGTTACGTCAACGCCGCACTTCTCGCACTTGTGGATCTCTCTGCTGTGCGAGTTCTTATACTTACCGCACATACAAGCGCCGTCCTTGGACGGACCAAAGATACGCTCGCAGAAGAGACCGCCGATCTCGGCTTTAAGTGTTCTGTAGTTGATAGTCTCGGGCTTAGTTACCTCGCCGTAAGACCATTCTCTGATCATATCCGGAGATGCCAGACCTATTTTTATTGAATCAAATTCATTACGCTGCATAGCTGTTCTCCTTCTTAATTATATTTCATCGTCGTCGATGCCGTCGAAGTCGTCGTATTCCTCTTCCTCGTCGTAGGAGAAATCGTCGTCATCGTCAGCGTCGTTGATAAGGAAGGAATCCTCGATGTCGTCGGTCTCGACAGAATTATCGACTATATCGTCGATAAGCGCGAGATCTGCTCTGCCGGAGTAGGGGAAGTTATCCTCTTCATCGTTGCAAAGCGTCGAGAGCTGAATATCGTTGCCGTCCTTATCGAGCGTGCGGATATCGAGTGCGAGCGACTGGAGCTCCTTAACGAGCACCTTGAAGGACTCGGGCACGCCGGGGGTAGGAATGTTCTGACCCTTGATGATAGCCTCGTACGCTCTTCTACGTCCGTTGATATCGTCGGACTTAACGGTGAGGATCTCCTGAAGCGTGTAAGCTGCGCCGTACGCCTCGAGCGCCCAAACCTCCATCTCTCCGAAACGCTGTCCGCCGAACTGAGCCTTACCTCCGAGAGGCTGCTGAGTTACGATGGAGTACGGTCCGTTGGAACGTGCGTGGATCTTATCGTCAACGAGGTGGTGGAGCTTGAGGTAGTACATAATACCTACGGTTACAGGGTTATCGAAGGGATCACCCGTTCTGCCGTCGTAGAGTATGGTCTTACCGTCAATTACCTTGACCGTCTCGGTCTCAAACAGACGCTTCATTTCTTCCTCGTCTGCTCTCTGTTCGTCGGTTATACGAACGAGGTCCTTCTTACCGTTCTCGTCGGTGGTCTCGATGAAGAGAGGCTTACCGTCGACGTTTTCACCGGGAAGGATCTTACGCGAGTTACCTGCCATACGCAGACACTCAACGATATCTCTCTCGTTAGCACCGTCGAATACGGGAGTCATGATCTTCCAACCAAGCTTCTTAGCCGCGATACCAAGGTGTACCTCGAGCACCTGACCGATGTTCATACGGGAAGGAACGCCGAGGGGGTTAAGAACGATATCAAGAGGTGTACCGTCAGCAAGGAAAGGCATATCCTCGGGAGGAAGGATGCGGGAAACGACACCCTTATTACCGTGACGTCCTGCCATCTTATCTCCGACAGAGATCTTTCTCTTCTGTGCGATATATACTCTTACGACCTTGTTTACGCCTGCAGGCAGGTCGTCGTTATGCTCGTGCGAGAATACCTTTACGTCAACGACGATACCGGATTCACCGTGAGGCAGTCTGAGCGAGGTATCTCTTACCTCTCTTGCCTTCTCGCCGAAGATCGCGCGAAGCAGTCTCTCCTCTGCGGTAAGCTCGGTCTCTCCCTTAGGAGTGATCTTACCTACGAGAATATCACCTGCTCTTACCTCAGTACCCTTCTTTACGATACCCTCGGTGTTAAGATCCTTAAGTGCATCCTCACCGACGTTGGGGATCTCGCGGGTGATCTCCTCCGGTCCGAGCTTGGTGTCTCTTGCTTCGTGTGTATACTCTTCGATATGGAGAGACGTATAAACGTCGTCTCTTACGAGGCGCTCGTTAAGAAGAACTGCGTCCTCGTAGTTATAGCCTTCCCAGGTCATAAAGCCGATAAGAGCATTCTTACCGAGCGAGATCTCGCCGTTTGCGGTAGCGGGACCGTCAGCGATAACCTGACCCACGCTTACGGTGTCACCGCAAGAAACTACGGGGCGCTGGTTAAAGCAAGTACCCTGGTTGGTCTTCTTGAACTTGATAAGCTCGTAAACGTCCTTATGACCGTCAGCGCAAAGCACTACGATCTTGGTAGCGTCTACCTTTTCAACGACACCGTCGTTCTTTGCGAGTATTACGACACCCGAGTCAACGGCTGCCTTGTACTCCATACCCGTGCCGACGATGGGGCTATCGGTGACCATAAGCGGAACTGCCTGCTTCTGCATGTTGGATCCCATGAGTGCACGAGAGTTATCGTCGTTCTCAAGGAAGGGGATCATTGCGGTAGCGACAGAAACGACCATCTTGGGCGAGACGTCCATATAGTCAACTTCAGAGGGAGTTCTCTCTACGAACTCGCCCTTGTCACGTGCAGTAACTCTGTCGTGAATGAAGTAGCCGTTCTCGTCGATAGGCTCGTTTGCAGGAACGATAACGAAGTTATCCTCTCTGTCAGCGGTCATATACTCGACCTCGTCGGTAACTCTTCCGGTAGTCTTGTCGATCTTGCGGAAGGGTGCCTCGATAAAGCCGTAGTCGTTGATCTTTGCGTATGTGGTAAGGTAGGAAATAAGACCGATGTTAGGACCTTCGGGAGTCTCGATAGGACACATACGACCGTAGTGGGTGTAGTGAACGTCACGGACATCGAAGGAAGCTCTTTCTCTCGAAAGACCGCCGGGACCGAGTGCGGAGAGACGGCGCTTATGGGTGAGCTCTGCAAGCGGGTTGTTCTGGTCCATAAACTGCGAGAGCTGAGAAGAACCGAAGAACTCACGGATTACCGTAGTAACGGGCTTGGTGTTGATGAGCGCACCGGGGGTGAGCTTTTCGCCGTCCTGGATGGTCATTCTTTCCTTTATTATCTTATCCATTCTCGTAAAGCCGATGCGGAGCTGATTCTGGAGCTGCTCACCGACGGAACGGATACGGCGGTTGCCGAGGTGGTCGATGTCATCCTTAACGCCGACACCGTGCATAAGGTTGAGAAGGTAGTTGATAGATGCGAAGATATCGTCCTTTGTCAAGCACTTGGGGCAAAGGTCTGCCATTCTCTCCTTGACTGCTGCCTTAACTGCGTCAACGTCGTTGCCGCAGGCTTCAACGATCTCGAGAAGAACGGGGATGCGAACCTTTTCGTTCACGCCGCAGTCCTTGAGGTCGTAGCCGAGGATATGCTCGGGGTAAATGGTGTTGTTCGAGAGTACCTTGATGACCTGACCGTTGTCAAGCTCGAGGCGGACGTCGTTAACACCTGCGTTCTCGATAAGATGAGCCTCTGCGTTATCGAGGAGCTTGCCTGCCTCGAAGATGATCTCGCCGGTCAGGGGGCTTACAACGGGAGCTGCAAGCTTGTGACCTCTGATACGGCTGTGGATAGCCATCTTTTTGTCGAACTTATATCTTCCGACCGGAGCGATGTCATATCTCTTGCAGTCGAAGAAGTAATTATTGATAAGAGTCTGTGCGGGCTCTACAAGAGCGGGCTCACCGGGACGGAGCTTCTTGTAGATCTCCTTGAGAGCCTCGATGGTAGGCGTGGTATTGGAGTGAAGCGCAAGTGCCTCGGACTCGTCCTTATCAAAGGTAACGGTAAGTGCCTCCTCGTCGCCGAGCAGCTCGTAGATCTCTTCTCTGTTGTTAAGACCGAGAGCTCTTACGAACATAGTAAGAGGAAGCTTACGGGTCTTGTCTATACGAACGTACATTACGCCCGAAGCGTCAACCTCGTACTCAAGCCATGCACCTCTGTAGGGGATGACCTGCGTGCTGTATATCTCCTTACCGGATTTATCGATAGTATTGTCGTAATACATACCGGGGGAACGGATGATCTGCGAAACGATAACGCGCTCTGCACCGTTAATGACGAAAGTACCCGTCTCTGTCATGATCGGGAAATCGCCCATAAATATGTCGGTCTGCTTAACTTCACCCGTAAGCTTATTGGTAAGTCTGACGTTTACCTTGAGAGGTGCTGCATAGTTCGCGTCGCGCTCCTTGCACTCCTCTACTGTGTACTTAGGCTTCTGATCGATAGAATACGAAACGAATTCTATGACGAGATTGTCCGAATGATCGGTGATGGGGGAGATGTCACGAAGGACCTCCATAAGACCCTCTTCCAAGAACCACTTGAAAGATTTAGTCTGTACCTCAACCAGATTGGGAAGCTCACACGGGAAGCTGGATTTCGAGAAGCTCATTCTCGTGTTCTGACCAAGCTTTTGTTCTTTTACATTGACCATTAATTCAACCACTCCATTCAAAGTATTATCCGCTACTGTACCGTTGCGGAACACGGAAGCGTTGCTTACCTTCCCTCTCTTTTGCCTTACGCGTACGCGTATAAATATAATATCGAAAAAAACTCGCGCTTCGCTCGTTCGTTTTTTTGATAAAGGCGCAAAAAAGGCATAATAAGCAATTATAATGCAGTTTACAATTATAGCACGTTTGTCAAGATATGTCAAGCGTTTTTTTAAATTTTTTCAAAAAATTTTTCTTTTTTGCGTATATTTTTAAAAAATTCCGCGTTTTCGGTCGTTATCGGGCAAAAAATATTTTTTAAATTTTTTTAATTTTTTTCAAAAAAGGTATTGCAAAGTAGAAGATTTTGTGGTATGATATGTTAATGTATGGACGAATGCGGTGCGTACCCTCTCATACGAGCCGCTTTTAGATTCTTATTTATCATTATTATGGAGGTAAAAATCAATGCCTAATATTAAAAGTGCAAAGAAGCGTGTTCTCGTTACAAAGACAAAGACTCTTCAGAACAAGATGTTCAAGACTGAGCTCAAGACCGATATCAAGAAGTACAATGCTGCTCTCGAGGCAGGCGATACCGCTGCTGCTCAGGCTGCTTACAAGGTCGCTGTAAAGAAGATCGACCAGGCTGCTGCTCGTGGAATCATCCACAAGAACGCTGCTGCTCGTAAGAAGAGCCAGTTCACAAAAGCTCTCAACAATATGTAATAATAGCCGTACATAGTTCTCACCTCTATGTACGGTTATTTACTTTTTTGTCTAACTTTTAACGTGCATATCGGAGGCACACTATGATATACAACAGTATTCTTGACCTCATAGGCAATACCCCACTTCTCGAAGTAAAGAACTATTCAGATAAATATGCCGACGGCGCTCGCATTCTCTGCAAGCTTGAGTATCTCAATCCGGCAGGAAGCGCAAAGGATCGCGCGGCGGCAAGAATGATCGCAGACGCCGAGGCGGCGGGACTCATCAAGGAAGACACCGTCATCATCGAGCCCACCAGCGGCAATACAGGCATCGGCTTTGCGGCTATTGCGGCAAGACTCGGATATAAGGTCATCCTCACTATGCCCGATACTATGAGCATCGAGCGCATCAAGTTGCTCCGTGCGTACGGCGCCGAGATCATGCTCACCGACGGCAGACTCGGAATGGCGGGAGCTATCGCCAAGGCAGAAGAGCTTGCCGCTTCTCTTCCCTCTGCCTACATCCCCGCACAGTTTGAAAACCCCTCGAACAGAGCGGCGCACAGAGACACGACCGGTCCTGAGATATGGCGCGACACCGACGGAAAGGTGGATATCTTCGTCGCAGGTGTCGGCACGGGCGGAACTATCAGCGGAGTCGGCGAATATCTCAAGTCGAAGAACCCCCACGTGCAGATAATCGGCGTTGAGCCCTCATCCTCACCCCTTATAACCAAGGGAAAGAGCGGCGCGCACGGTCTTCAGGGTATAGGCGCGAACTTCATCCCCGAGAACTTCAAGCAGGAATTCGTGGATAAGGTGATCTCGGTCACCGAGGCGGACTCCTATGCCGCGGCTAAGGAACTTGCGAGACTTGAGGGAATTCTCTGCGGAATCACCTCGGGCTCGGCACTTCACGTTGCGACAGAGCTTGCGCTCATCCCCGCGAACAGAGATAAAACTATCGTCGCGCTTCTCCCCGATACAGGCGCGAGATACCTCTCCACACCGCTTTTTGATGAATAATATAAAAATTAACGGCTGAGCCAAGGCTCAGCCGTTTTCTGTTTCTCAGTTTTCTTTAACAATTTCATAATTGAGACCAACAGCGGTTTTTATATTCGCAAAATCGGGATCAGCTACCGTAATGAGCGTCAGCTTTATTCGTCCGTCGGAAAGTACCTCGCTCGAAAGCTCAACGCGCTCGAAGCTTGACTTATCAACCCAAATTCTTACTTGCTCGGGTTTTACGTCAGATCTCGGCGTCAGATACACCTCGAAGTACTCGACCTTACTTCCAATGCCCGCATCCACTGCTATCATGTAATGGCTTGGTTGATCAGCGGGAATGAGATGGTATATAGAGCTCTCAAAAAGCGGACCGCGACCGTAGGCGATCACTTCGGAATGTACGAAGTGACAGTGCTTCCATATATCCTTCTGCTCGTGCTTATCCTCGGCGTGCGAGGTCGTACTTCTCAATTCGTATATGGGGTAAAATATTCCGCCCTCTTCAATGGCTGAGTGAAAAATTCCACCGTAGTCAAACAGCTTGTCATTGATCTGACTCTGTACCGTCGGAAGAACAAGCGCGCAAAGGATAAGTATGGAGAACTTTATTTTTTTATCTAAGATCTTCTTGAGCGTGATCGCAACAACTGCAAAAATGCAGATCATTACCACGTTGATAACCAAAACGATGAGAGCTCCGCCAAAGTAATAGGGAGGATATGAGGGTACAAATATTTCCTCTGCTTTGAGGATAAACAACAAGAAATTGATAATCAAAAGGCTACAGATAAAGCTCGTATATACGATAAGCTTTATGCGGCGGTCTTTCTTTTTCTCATCATCGGCACGCTCGTCTTCTTCAAAATCCTCAAGATCGTCTGCAGGATCAAATCCGTAACGCTTGCGATGTATCGCTACGTAGATCTTTCGCCCTGCAAGAGCGAGAAGCCCTCCCAGAATGATCAAAGCCAAAAAGCTTGACAAAAAACCGAGTCCAACACTCAAAACAAGAAGTACACCACTTATACTCTCTACCAAGAAGAATAAAGCTATACCAAGGATAATTAGCACAGGTCCACTCGCAATACTGAGAGCAGAAAAAATCACTCTCTTGGTCGTGAAATATCCTATTGCGCCCGAAGCAGCGAGCAAAATTACCGCGACGATCACAGCGCCGGATATTCCGGAAGAAAAGCACAGCAAAGATACAAACTCAACAGCAATACCCAATATCGCGAGCAATACGCACTTAACCCGATCCTGCCGATCTATTTTAGGAATTTGCAGCTTTTTCATATTCCACCTCCAAAATGTTCCTTTATACAATAAGTCGCCAAAAATTCTGAAATATTACACGAAAATGAATTTTTTTGTAAAAATCAAAAATATTTTTATATACCTGACAAGATGTACCGTTTATGCCCACTTTTCTCTTTGGCACAAAAGGGCTCGGTCAAAAACATAGTCGTCTTGAGCACGAACGCGTGGCGCGTGCCCAATACTCCTTGTTTTTTCCTATTTTCGCGTCGGCTTCTTCGTCCACAGGACGCGCCGACGTGAAAATCAAAAGAAAAAGCTAACAAAAAGAAAACACCGAAAGGGGAGTTTCGCTCGTTGCGACGAGCGACCGACGTTTCGTCGTCGGCTCACGACAAACTGCCCAAAAAGTTTGATCAAAACTTTCCTGTGACGCTTCGCCAAAGTTTTGATCTCTCTCTTCACAATAAAATCCTTGCTTTCTCGGTGCCGATGAGGCGTCCGAGAAAGCTACCTTATAAAAACAGCAAACAACAAAGCTACATCAAAGCAACAGAGAACGAGCCAAAACTCTTATAATCCCCTTTGGCAAGTTCTTTGCGCCACTTTCTACGAAAGAAAGTGGCAAAACCCCCTACTCAAACTAACTATTCAGCACTCCACCCCTGATACGTGCCGCGCTCGTAGAGGAGCTTGTCGATGTCGTTGATGACCGAGACTTTTTTGCGACTCCAATCGGGTGCGAGCAGGTCGTCCGCCATTCCGTCGCCCGTAAGGCGCGCCACTACGGTATCGGTCGGCAAAAGCTCGATCGCATCGGCGACGAGCGAGACGTATTCTTCCTTTGTAAGCGGCGTATACTCTCCGCGCTCGTAGATATCTCCCATCACCGTCCCTCGCAGAACGTGGAGCAGATGTATCTTGACCTGATCGGGCTTGAGCGCGGCTACGTCGCGCACGGTGCGCAACATATCCTCGCAGCTCTCTCCGGGAAGTCCGAAAATAATATGCACGCAGATCTCTATTTTGCCGGAGCTTTCGCGAAGTCGGCGGTATCCGTCCAGAAATTGCGCGTAGGTGTGACCGCGGTTGATGCGCTCCGCCGTCGCGTCCGACGAGCTCTGAAGTCCAAGCTCGACCGTCAGCACGGTGCGCTCGGCAAGCTCTGCGAGATACTCACACACGTTGCTCTCAAGGCAATCGGCGCGTGTGGCGATATTAAGCCCCACCACGCCCTCAAGCGAGAGTGCCTCCTCGAAATTCTTCTTTAAAAACTCAAGCGGCGCGTAGGTGTTTGTGTGCGCCTGAAAATATGCGATACAGCTCGCGGTGCTCCACTTCGACGAAAGTTTTTCACGCGTGCGTGCGTACTGCTCGCTCACGCTGAGCATCGGACTTTCGGCAAAGTCGCCGCTTCCCCGCCCCGAGCAATATATACATCCGCCGACACCGCACCTGCCGTCGATATTCGGGCAGGAAAGTCCGATATCGAGCGGTATCTTTGCGACTTTTTTCCCAAATCTGCGGCGCAGATAGTAGTCATAGGTGTAATATCGCTTGTTCGAGTCTGTATTCTTATACGGATTTTCACTTCTCTGAGTGACT
Source organism: Clostridia bacterium (assembly GCA_017453285.1). Lineage (GTDB taxonomy): Bacteria > Bacillota > Clostridia > Oscillospirales > CAG-272 > HGM12713. The sequence continues at coordinate 9,791 of JAFTKL010000058.1, forward strand.
TTCTTCATATTCTCTCCTTATAAAACAAGGCTGCCACGTGGCAGCCTTATTTTTTATACTTTAAGTGTAAGGAATTTTTCAACTACCGCAAGTCTGAGGCAGACGGTGAATACGTCCATCGCCTTCTCGAGCTCCTCATTCGAGGGGTAGGTCGGTGCGATACGGATATTACTGTCGAACGGATCCTTTCCGTAGGGGTAGGTCGCGCCTACCTTGGTGAGTACCACGCCTGCTTCCTTGCAAAGCTCGTAGGTCCTCTTGGCGCACCCTTCTTCTGCGTAAAGGCTGATGAAATATCCGCCCTTGGGATCGTTCCAATGCGCCGCGCCCGTTCCGTCGAGGTCGCGCGAGAGCACTCTCTTGACGATCTCGAACTTAGGACGGATAACGTCTGCAAGCATCATCATATGCTTTCTGATGTTCTCCGCACTCTTGAAGTACTTGACGTGACGGATCTGGTTGATCTTGTCAAAGCCGATGGTCTGGATACCAAGCACCGACTTGATCTGCTTGAGGTTAGCCTCAGCCGCCGCCAAAATTGCAACTCCTGAGCCTGGGAACGAGATCTTCGAGGTGGACGCAAAATAAAGAACTCTGTTCTGCGTGCCGTACTTGAGGCACTCGGTAAAGATATCTATCAGCTCGTCGCCGCCCTCGGAGTAAAGCTCGTGAACTGCGTACGCGTTATCCCAGAAAATTCTGAAATCGGGCGCCGCTACCTTCATCTTTGCAAGGCGGTTTACAGTCTCGGGAGAGTAGGTATATCCGTCGGGATTGGAATATTTCGGGCAACACCACATACCCTTAATAGCAGGATCTACTGCAACGAGGGCTTCTACCTTGTTCATATCGGGTCCCGTGGGGAGCATCGGCACGTAGATCATCTCGATTCCGAGAGACTCGCAGATCGCGAAGTGGCGGTCGTATCCCGGTGCGGGACAGATGAACTTCACCTTCTCAAGCTTCGACCAGGGGCATTCACCGCCGACCACGCCGTAAAGCATAGCGCGTGCGACCGAGTCGTACATAAGATTGAGCGAGGAGTTTCCGCCGATAAAGATATTAGTTTCGGGAATACCGAGAAGATCGGCAAAAAGTCTTTTTGCCTCGGGAATTCCGTCAAGCACGCCGTAGTTACGGCAATCTATGCCGTTCTCTGCCGTGCAATCCTCTGCGCTCGAAATGCAATCGAGCATTCCCGTCATAAGATCAAGCTGAGTTCTGCCGGGCTTTCCTCTCGAGAGGTCGAGCGAAAGACCTTCGGCCTGCAATCTTTTATATTCAGCCTGAAGCTCTGCCTCAAGCGAGATAAGCTCTTCTTTGTTAAGCTGTGAATACTGCATAATTCCTCCGTGGAAGTCATAAAAAGTAGCAGCCCCGAGGGTTGCTTTTTACACATCCTGTATATTGTATCACAGAAAAGCAAAAAAAGCAAGAATTATTTTTAAAATTTGCAAAAAAATTATAAATTTCTTGATTTAGGAGCGATTTTCCCAAAATCTACGAATAATTTCTGCAAGCGAACTTGCATTTCCTGCATACTGCACGCCCTTCCAATGTTCAGGGAAGAGTGCTCGGTACTTGGGAGTTGCGTATCTGTCGTCGGCAAGCACAACTATTCCCGAGTCCTCATGCGTACGTATCACGCGTCCCGCCGCCTGAAGCACGTTGTTCATACCCGGGTAGGTGTACGCGTAATCGTAGCCCGTGCTCTCCTCGCTCTTGTTGTCGAAATACTCGCGGATGATGTTCTTCTCGTTCGAGAGTCCGGGAAGTCCCACGCCGAAGATGACCGAGCCGATAAGTCTCGATCCCGGCAGGTCAACGCCCTCGGAGAACACACCGCCGAGCACGCAAAAGCCTATGCGCAATCTACCCGTGTCGTTCTTGAATGCAGCGAGGAATTCCTCTCTCTCGCCCGCACTCATATATTTCTTCTGAACCACCGTCTCGACCTTGGGGTATTTCTTGATAAATGCCTTATAGGTCTGTTCGAGGCACTGATAGGACGGGAAATACGCGATATAGTTGCCCGGTCTTGACGTGACCGACGCGGCGATCACGGTTGCAAAACGCTTTGCGTTGTCCTCTCGGTCGTCGTAGCGCGTATTGACGTAATCGGCAACCGCCACGCAGAGATTATCCGAGCAGAACGGAGACGGCAGAGTCAGTACCTCTGCGCTCTTTCCGCCGCCAAGCACGTCGCGGAAATAATCGAGCGGAGTCAGTGTTGCCGAGAACATCACGCTCGCGCTCGCGCGGCAGAGCAGAGAGTCGAGTATATCCGACGGATCGAGGCAATATATTCTCGCCCTTATGTCGCCGTTCGCGATCTCTGCGTAAAATCTGAAATTAGCGTCAAAATACTCGCTCACCGTCAAAAACTTGCGCACCGCGAAGGACAGCGGCGAAAGAAGCTCGTATATCGGGCTGTTTTCGTTCTGTCTTTGCCACAGATCGCACTTTTTGCGGAAGGTCTCGAGTGCGCTGAGCAGTCTTTCGTGCGGTGAGGTGCCGATGTAAAAGCCTCGGTCCTCTCCGTCGCCGTCACGCGTCATCGAGTCGCGGCAGAGCTTCTTTATCGACTTGAACGCGCTGACAACAGGCTCTACGAGCTTTTCGATCTCAGCACCCACGGTCGCATCCTGCATCACCGCGGGAATTATCTGTTCAAACTCGGACATACGAAGCTCGCCCGAGTACATCTCTCTTGCTCTGTCGGCAAGGTCGTGCGCCTCGTCAACGAGGAATACGTATTTGCCTCCGATGCGCTCACTACCGAAATATCTGCGGAAATACACGCTCGGGTCAAACGCATAGTTATAGTCGCATATCACGACGTCGCAAAGCTCGGAGAGATCGAGTGAAAGCTCATACGGGCAGACTCTGTGCCGTCTTGCGACCTCGCATATAAGTCCGCGCGAATAGCCTCTGTATTGCTCAAGCATCTCGCGAAGAGCGCCTTCGACGCGGTCGTAATATCCGCGCGCGTACTCGCAGTAGGCAGACGAGCACATATTTCTCGACGCGCTCATTCCTCTCTCTCGGCAGGGGCAGACCTGCTCCTTTGCCGTGATGATGACCGTCCTCTGCTTCACGCCGCCCGCGTGCAGCTTGCCTGCGGCAAGGAACGCCTCTCTTCGAGTCGCGGTCTTGGGCGTAAGATAGAATATCTTATCGCAATACCCCTTGCCAAGCGCGCGTATTGCGGGAAAGAGAGAGGATATCGTCTTGCCCGTTCCCGTGGGAGCTTCGACGAAGAGTCGCTTTCCGCGTTTTATCGCGGAATACACGTCGCGTATCATCCATTCCTGCCCCTCGCGAAGCTCGGCATACGGAAACACCGCGCTCTCTGCCGAGGGTAGCTCCTCGGTCACCTTCTCACGCGCAAGTCTTGCCCTGAAGGCAATTCTGTCAAGTAACGAATTATAAAATCCCGCCAGCTCCATTCTCGCAAAGCGGTAATCAAAATGCTTGAATTTCTTTGAGCCGCTCTCAATATAGGTCACTCTGCCGCGAATATAGGGCAGCTCCTCGCGGATGCACAAAAAGTATGCAGAGCATTTGAGCAATGCCAAAGTCAGCTCGTCGGGTGGGAACTGCGCTCCCCTGCCCCTCACAGCCTTGAGCTTGTCGACGACGGGACCGTCCTCACGGCGAATGACTCCGTCGGCAAAGGTCTCTACAGTATAGTAGATGCCGTCGCGCTCGGTGGTGTTGCAAAGCTCGACGCGCGGATTGTAATACGCCCCTGCCTCTGCCTGCAACCGATAGTAAAGCTGACCGTCCTCCTCAAGCCGTGCAGAATATACGGGAGGCGAATCGAGATCTCCGTGGCGGAGCGCGAGCGTGCAAAGCTCTTCCGCGCTCATTTCAATCGCACAACTCTCAATATTATATCTCATACCTCCCCTTTCTGACTTTTCTTACATAAGGACAAGAAATATACACATACAATTCAGTATATCCTCAATCTGCACATAAGACCGTCAATGTATATTTTTCCATAGGGCGACTCTTCTCTGCCGCCCACGGTTACATTTATATTATATCACTACGCGGCTTTTTCGTCAACTGCAAATTGCAAATCACTCATTTACCATTTTTTTAGGGGTAGCAATTTTGCAAGTTCAGACTTATAATATAGTATACCTTTCAGAAAACGAGGAGAAGGCTATGGAATACATACTTATAAACGAAAGCAAGCTCAAGATCACGCTCGGATGTGAAGAGCTTGAAGAGCGCTCTCTTGAGAGCGAGCGGCTCGACTACGCAGACCCCGACGCAAAGCAGTTATTCTGCGACATCTTAGAGAGAGCGCGGAACGAGCTTGGCTTTGACACCACTGGCTACCGCGTTCTGCTGCAGCTCTATCCGATACGCGACGGCGGCTGCGAGCTTTACGTCACGCGACTCTCGAAGCTCGACTCGCTCCCCGAGCCCGAGCATGACAGAGCGCAAGAGGCAGCTCAGCAAAAGCGCGAGAGCGGCAAAAAGCAGAAGAAGCAAAAGCACCGACGCGCGTACAGATTTGACTCACTTGAAGATCTCTGCCGCGTGTGCCGTCGGCTATCCGAATGTCCTCTCGCAATTGAGAGCTCGGCGTACCGCTCGGAAGAGGGCTGGTATCTTCTTATCTCTTACGAAGATCTCGACGGAATATCCGATATCCTGCCGATCAGCGAGCTGTCGTTTATAAGTGAATACGGATATGCCGAGGACGTGCGCGCTCTCTCGCTCTTCCTTGGCGAATATGCGAAGGAAATATGTAAGGAAAACGCTGTTGAGAAACTCGGACGTATAAGCTAAATCTTTAAATATTTCTTTGGAGCAGTTATGGATATCAATTCGAATATGACCCGCACACCGCGAGAGCTTGGATATCTCGTAGTTCGCGTATCGACCGCGCTTGGCGCAATTCCGCTTGAAGAGGCGACGGTAAATATACGCGGCACGACGGCAGAGAGCTCAGGAATTCTTTATTCCCTGCTTTCCGACCGCGACGGACTTACCGCACGCGTATCTCTCCCGACACCGCCTCGCTCGCAAGCCGACACCCCAGGTGGCCCTCCTCCCTACTCGACCTGGAACATCGAGGTCTTTAAGGATGGCTATATCTCTGCAAAATTTCTAAACGTTCCCGTGTATTCCTCGACCGTTTCGGTCCAGCCCGCAGTTCTCGTGCCTCTCGGCGAGAAAACCGATCGCGGCGAGACCTACAACGAGTCAAGCAGCCCTCTTCTCTGACGGAGGTAAAAAATGAACGCAAGGCTCCCTTTCATTCCCGAGACGGTCACCGTGCATCTCGGTGCGCCCGACACGAACGCGCCGAACGTCACGGTCAGCTTTATCGACTACATCACCAACGTAGCCTCGAGCGAGATCTACCCGACCTGGCCCGAGGAGTCGATCCGCGCGAATATCTACGCGCAGATATCGTTTGCGCTCAACCGTATCTATACCGAGTTCTACCGCTCGCGCGGATACGATTTTGACATCACGAATTCAACCGCCTTTGACCAATCCTTTGTAAACGGGCGGGACTACTTTGAAAATATCAGCGAGATAGTCGGGGAGATATTCAACAGCTATCTCGTCCGCGAGGGAAGCGTCGAGCCCCTCTTTGCACAGTACTGCGACGGTGTGCGCGTGCAGTGCGGCGGTCTTTCTCAATGGGGCACGGTAGAGCTTGCCGAGCAAGGCTATACCCCTTACGAGATACTGCAATACTACTACGGAAACGACGTAAACATAGTCACCGACGCGCCAATAATGAACGTTTCTTCAAGTGCCCCCGTCCGTCCCCTTCGGCTTGGCAGCGGCGGCGACGAGGTAAGGCAGCTTCAGCTCAGGCTCAACCGTATCTCCGACAATTATCCGTCCATTCCCAAGATCGCCCTTCCAGACGGTGTTTTCTCGTTCGATACCGAGGCGGCGGTCAAGCGATTTCAGGAGATATTCGGTCTTACCCCCGACGGCATCGTCGGCAACGCGACCTGGTATCGCGTGCTCTTCCTTTACAACGCGGTAAAGAAGCTCAACGAGCTCAATTCCGAGGGCATCACGCTATCCGAGGTCACAGATCAGTTTGACGAAGCTACAGTTCCGGGTGCTGTGGGTGAGAACGTAAAAAACATACAGTATCTGCTTGCCTACGTAGCACAGTTCTACGACGAGATCCCGCCCGTCACGCTCGACGGCATCTACGGACCTGCGACCGAGAGCGCGGTACGTGCATTTCAACAGCTATTTGAGCTTGACGTGACGGGAGAGGTGGATCTTACGACCTGGGATGCGCTCTACCGCACCTATCTCGGCTTTATTGAAACGATTCCCTTCAAGTATATCGACGGACGGCTCTACCCCTACCCGGGAGTGCCGCTCCGACTTGGCTCGGAGTCCGAGGTAGTGCGGCTGATGCAGGAATATCTCAACTATATCGCATCCTTTTATCCGCAGATCCCAACCGTATCCCCGACGGGATATTTCGGATCGCGAACGCAGGAGGCGGTGATCGCGTTTCAACGGCTTCAGGGGCTTACGCCAAGCGGCACAGTCGCCGCTGCCACCTGGAACGAGATCACCTCGCTCTACAGCGATCTTTATCTTGGATCTCGTCTGGGAGAAGGACAGTATCCGGGCTACGAAATAGGCGCAGAGGGAGGTGAATGATATGACTGCACCAAACAATCTGAACGACGCCATCCGCAATCTGCAGACCTATCTGCGAGAGATCTCATTTTATGACAGCTCTATTCCTCGCGTGCCCATCGACGGTCTTTACGACAGCGCCACGCGCGATGCTGTGCAGGAATTTCAGCAAACGCGCGGTCTTGACGTGACGGGCGGTGTTGACAAAGACACGTGGGATGCTATCTTCGGCGAATATCTGACTCTCAAGCGCGAAAACACGCGAGAGAGACCGCAAAGCTTTTTCCCCGATCACGCAGACGGATACGCCGCGCGCATAGGCGAAAAAAGCTCGTTCGTCGCGATAGTTCAGCTTATGCTCCGCGAGCTCTCTGCCGATTTCGACGAGATCGACGAGCTTGAGATCGATGGGATCTTCGGGAAGGCTACCGAGGACGCTGTCAGCGCATTTCAGCGCGCATCTCTCCTTGAGGTCACGGGAGAGGTGGACCTGGAGACCTACAACCGTCTCTCAAGAGCATTTATAGGTATCTCTCTCAATTAAAATACTGCCGCACGGCATAAGTCGCACCCACGGGGGAAATAATCAGAAAGTATTCAAAATATAAGAAGGTTTTTATGGCTAATAAATTTACACAAAAGGCCGAGAGCGTGCTCCGTGCCGCGCTTGCTCTTGCGGAAGAGCTCGGGCACAGCTATATCGGCACCGAGCATCTTCTCTTCGCTCTCGCCTCGCAAAAGGACAGCATATCCTCGCGCATACTCGCCACAAAGGGAATACAAAGCGACAAGCTACGCGCAAGCATCGTCGACTATATGGGCGTCGGCGTGTCGGGCAAAGTCAGCTCGGAGGATATGACTCCGCGACTCAAAAAGATAATAGAAAATGCCTCTGCCGAGGGGGCGAGAAGCGGCACGCGCTTCATCGGCACAGAGCATCTGCTGATCGCACTTATCAATCAGCGCGACGCGGTCGGCACGAGGCTGCTTGAGTCGGAAGGAGTGATAATCTCCGAGCTGAAGGCAGAGATCGCCGCCTATCTCGGCTCGTCTCCCTATCGCTCGACGAGCAATCAGAGAGCAAGCGAAGAGGAGAGCAAAAAGGCGAAAAAGAGTCCGCTCTCGCAATTTGGCAAGGATCTGACCGCGCTTGCCGCCGAGGGAAAGACCGATCCTGTCATCGGGCGAGAGAGCGAAACCGAGCGATTGCTCAGAATTCTCTGCAGGCGGCAAAAGAACAATCCTTGCATCATCGGAGACCCCGGTGTCGGCAAGACTGCCGTTGTCGAGGGGCTCGCGCTTCGAATAGTCGAGGGTAACGTGCCCGCAGAGCTCTGCGGCAAACGCATAATAACGCTTGACCTGCCCGCGATGATCGCGGGCGCGAAGTACAGAGGCGAGTTTGAGGAGCGTATGCGCGGCGTGCTCGACGAGGTGAGACGCGACGAGAGTATCATCCTCTTTATCGACGAGGTTCATATGCTGGTCGGTGCGGGCGCGGCTGAGGGCGCGATAGACGCGGCAAACATCCTCAAGCCGCCGCTTGCAAGAGGCGAGCTTCATATAATCGGCGCGACCACGCTTGAGGAATACCGCACGCACATAGAAAAGGACTCTGCGCTCGAGCGGCGACTTCAGCCACTCTTTCTCTCCGAGCCTACCGAGCGCGAGGCGATCGCCATTCTCTCGGGATTGCGCCGAAGATACGAGCAACACCACGGCATCAGGATCAGCGATGGCGCGATCGAGGCGGCGGTAAAGCTCTCGGTGCGCTATATTCCCGAGAGGCATCTGCCCGACAAGGCTATAGATCTGCTTGACGAGGCGGCGGCAAAGTTACACATAGACCTACGCGAGCGTGTAGGTGATGCGCACGGTCTTTCAGAGCTCAGACGGCAAAAGGAGATCGCGGTGTGCGAGCAGAGCTTTGACGTAGCCGAAGATATATCGCGGCGCGAGCGCGAGCTCGTCGAGAACGCGGTAAAGATCATCGACAGAGACGAGGACGTGCGCGAGCTTTGTGCTGACAACGTTGCCGCGATCGTGACCGAGCAAACGGGTATTCCCTGCTCATCACTCCTTGAGGGAGAAGCCGAGCGGCTGATGGAACTCGGCGACTCGCTTCGCGCCGAGGTCATCGGTCAAGACAGAGCGATATCTGCAGTATCGAGTGCTATTCGTCGAGGCAGGACGGGGCTCTCTGCACCCGAGCGGCCTATTGCTTCCTTTCTCTTTCTCGGAAGCACGGGAGTCGGCAAGACCGAGCTATGTCGTGCGCTCGCAAACAGACTTTTCGAGAATCCCGATGCTCTGTTTCGTCTCGATATGTCGGAATATATGGAGAAACACAGCGTCTCTAAGCTGATCGGCTCGCCCCCCGGATACATTGGCTACGGCGAGGGCGGATTGCTGACCGAGCGCGTGCGCCGCCGTCCGTATTCGGTCATTCTCTTTGACGAGATCGAAAAAGCGCACCCCGACGTGCTCAATCTTCTCCTTCAGATAATGGAGGACGGCACGCTGACCGACAGCTCTGGCAGAAAGAGCCACTTTTCGAGCTCGGTGATCATTATGACCTCAAATCTGCTGACGCACGCTGACCGCACAAAGTGTTCACTCGGATTTTCAGAGTCGGACTGCGAGAGCGAGCGGAATATCCGTCGGGAAAAGAAGCTGTGCGAGTTCTTCAAGCCCGAGTTTATCAACCGTATCGACGAGATAGTTCTCTTTGAAGAGCTATCGGTAAACTCGCTGACAAAAATAGCGCAAAAGATGCTCCGAGAGCTCTCTGCACGTGCCAAAGAAGCAGGTGTGGAACTTGAGATCGAGGACGGTGTCGCCGAGCATATCGCCACCGTCTGCTATTCCTCAGCGCGCGAGCTCGGTGCAAGACCGCTGCGGCGTGAGATAATCGAGCGCATCGAAACACCGCTTTCGGAAATGCTTCTCTGCCACCGCGCACCCGCGGTAAAGGTCAGCATAGAGGAGGGAGAGATAGCACTTTTTTCTCTTTCCCAAGTATAAATGCTCGCCCTCGCGCTGAGGGCGAGCAAATTTTTTTAAAAGTATTTTGATTTATGCCGTTTTGTTTACAACGAGTTCAAATTTAGGGTATATAATATTTGTGTATGCAATTCACAATCGGGAGAACTCAGAGTTATGAACGAACAGAACGCTAAAAAAAGAATACTGACATTTTCGTTGATTGCAGTCGCGCTTGCATTCGTCGCAACGCTTTTGCGCGTGCTCTGTCTCTTCTTCTTTTACGATAAGATAGGTTACTATCAAAGAGCCGCCGCTCTCCCCATCGTGTCTAATATCTTTTACGGGGTA
>JAFTKL010000003.1 GCA_017453285.1 Clostridia bacterium
CGGTCCTAAAACAAAAAGAATATATATCTTTTACGTTTGTTGTTTTGTTATAGATAACAGAAGGATATGCATTTTATAACCGTTACGACCTTGGACCGCCGGGGACGTCGGTCCCTACAGGTTTGATATAGATTTGTTGTTTAGATAACAGACGGATGCGTAGCGGTATGCCTTTTTACACCCTACTCATCCACCGCAAGCGGTCCCCTCGACGTTTTCGAAGAAAACTCGACAGTCGCTTCGCGACATGCTCTCTCACAAGAGAAGGCTAACGTAAGCCGCGCTTTTGGGCAATAGACGGATGTGCGGCGGTGACCGTTACGACATCGGCGGGAGTAAACCCCCGCCCTACCGGCAGATATAAAATTTTTTCGTTTGATTGACAGACCAAACAAAGATTTCTATGTCACTCTTCACAATCCAAAATCAAAGAAACCCGTGGTAGCCTGCTGTCCACGGGTTTCTATTTTTATCAGATTTTATCAGACAACAACAAGTGTTACCTGCTTTTTCATTTTTTTTGCATATTTAAGTGTATATTGCGTACCTTTAGACCGACCGTCCCAGATAACAAGCAACGCATCGGCAATATCTACCATTTGTTCGTTGCGCTTGAGCGGTGCGGCGCGCCCGTAAAGATCATAGCGAGGACGCAATATGTACTTTGAAAGACGGTGGATATCGGCATACTGCTCTGCTAAGCTGTCTACTCCGCCCGCACCGCCGCTGATAACGGTATCAACATTCTCAGTAATATACGGCGACAGATCAAAATTTGTGATACTCCTTGAACCTACGATCAACAACTTCATTGAATAACCTCCTCATTTGTTGTATATACCTATATAAGTATATACCTAAATAGAGAAATTGTCAATAAGGTATATATCCGATAAAATATATATCAAAGGAGGGGTGCAAAAAATGGTAAGATTGACTATAGATAAATATTTAGACACGCACGGTATCACGCGCTACGAATTAGCAAAGCGCACCGAGGTTAAATTTCAGACGATCGACAGATATTATAAAAATAACATCGTCCGTTATGATAGCTATATTTTAGACCGCATATGTAAAGCCTTGGATTGCAAGTTGAGCGATATTATTGAATACGTAGAAGATTAAAAGCCTTTGGAGATTTTCCAAAGGCTTTGTTTTTTGCTCCGTAAGCGACCAAACACAATATTCCATCTCGCTCTTTACAATTAAAATAAAAAAAGAAACCCGTGGTATCCTGCTGTCTACGGGTTTCTACATCGCTATTGAATTAAATAAACGATCGAGGATATCGCTTTGACTTACAATATCCCAAACTCCCTTAGGGAATATTGGTACAAGTCACGTACAAACCCTACACCAACCCCACAGGAAGTTCTTTTGGTTCTTTTCTTTCAAGAAAAGAACCAGAAAACGCATCCCTAACTCACTTTCTAACCAGATACTTTCGCATATCGATCGCGCAGGCGACGAGGATGATAAGGCCTTTAATGACGTACTGCATATTGGAATCGATACCGAGGAAGGTAAGACCGACGAAGATGATACGGAGCAGGACCACGCCCATAATAACGCCGCGGATCTTACCGATACCGCCGACGAACGAGACACCGCCGATAACGCAGGCGGCGATGGCGTCAAGCTCGTAGTTAAGACCGGTTGCGGCGGAGTTTGAGCCGATACGCGCCGCCTCGATAAATCCCGTGATACCGTACATAATTCCCGCGAGCACGAAAACCCAGATGATCGTCTTACTTACCGACACGCCCGACACGTTTGCCGCCTCGGGATTAGATCCGACCGCGAACATATTCTTACCGAACGCGGTCTTATTCCAGATAAACCACATCACGACCGTGATAACGACCGCGTAAAGAATATAATTCGGGATCGCCACTCCGCCTATCTTGAACATATTTCCCGCGATAAACGAGCTGTAGGACGGATCGAGTCCCGAGATCGACTGACCGTTGTTGGTGCCCTGCATAAGATAGATCAGAAGCGCGCCGTATGTGATAAGCTGAGTCGCAAGCGTCACGATAAACGGGTGGAGCTTAAAGCGCGCGGTACAAAAGCCGTTGATAAATCCAACGAGCGCGCCGAGGGCAATAACTATCAGAAATACCGCCCAGATCGGAAAGGTGGGAAGTCCGGGAAACATCTTATTTGCGTAGCCGCTTGCCTGCAAGAGCGAGGCGGCGACGCAGGCGGTAAGACCGACGATACGGCCTGCCGAGAGGTCGGTTCCCGTCAGGATTATGCACCCCGCGATGCCGAGTGCTATCGGCAGATTTGCCGCCGAGAGCGAGATGATATTCACGATCGAGGAAAGCGAGAGAAAACGCGGATCGTAGATCTGTATACCCACGATCGCGACAAAAAGCAGGATATACAAAAGATTGTTGATGAAAAACTCCTTGATCGCCCTGCGCTTGTCCTCGGGCGAGCTCTCCTTAAAGGTCATAAATCTATTTTTGGGATTCCACTTCTGCAAACCCTTAGCAATATTACTCATTTCTAAACCTCCTATAGCTACCTTATGCAAAGCGCGAGGCAAGCTCCATTATTTTTTCCTGCGTTGCGCTCTTGGCGTCAAGCTCGCCCGCAAGCCGTCCGCCCGACATAACGAGTATCCGATCGCACACGCCGAGCAGCTCGGGCATCTCGCTTGAGACCATCATAATACACTTTCCTGCCTCTGCGAGCGAGATCATAAGCTGATATATCTCGTATTTCGCGCCCACGTCGATGCCTCGCGTGGGCTCGTCAAGCAGCAGTACCTCGGGCTCGGTCAGAAGCCAGCGACCAAGAATGACCTTCTGCTGATTTCCACCCGACAGCGTGCCGATCTTAGTCGCGCGCGAGGGCGTTTTGATACGTAGCGAGTCGATCGACCACTGCGTATCCTTTTTCATTTTGGACTCATCAAGGAAAATACCTGCCGCACGGTACTTCGAGAGCCCCGAGATGACCGTGTTATCGGTGATATCAAGTATGCTGAAAATTCCATTTGCGCGTCGCTCCTCGGTCAAGAGGGCAAAGCCGTTTTTCTTTGCCTCGCGCGGCGAGCGGTTGGCGACCTCTCTGCCGTGGAGAGTGATACTTCCGCTCTTCTTCTCACAGAGTCCGAAAATGCTCTCAAGCAGCTCGGTGCGCCCCGCGCCGCCAAGTCCCGCGACACCGACGATCTCGCCGCTCCTCAGCTCGAACGAGACGTCGCGTATCGGTGCGTAGCGCGTGCTGAGGCGATCGACCTTCATCACGACCTCGCCGATCTTGTTGTTCTTGGGTGGGAAACGCTCGGTCAGCTCGCGCCCGACCATCAGCCGAATGATCTTGTCCATCGTCAGATCCTTTGCCCTCTCGGTCGCCACGTGCCTGCCGTCGCGCATTACCGTGACCTCGTCGGAGATGCGCAATATCTCTTCCATCTTGTGCGAGATGTAGATTATTCCGCATCCGCGTGACTTGAGCTTCTCGATTATGCGAAAAAGGTGCTCGACCTCGCGGTCGTTGAGCGAGGACGTCGGCTCGTCAAGGACGATGATCTTCGAGTTATAGGACACCGCCTTGGCGATCTCGACCATCTGCCGCTCGCTGACCGACATTTTGCTCATTATCGTGTCGGGATCGACCTCAATTCCGAGGTCACCAAAGATCTCGAGCGTTTTCTCACGCATAACGCCCTCGCGCGTGATAAATCCGAGCGCCGTTGGGTAGCGTCCGAGCCAGAGATTGTCGCCCACACTCCGTTTGAGCGCCTGATTGAGCTCCTGATGCACCATCGCGACACCGCTCTCAAGCGCTTCCTTTGAATTTTTGAAGCTCACGCGCTTGCCGTCGAGCAGTATCTCGCCCTCGTCCGCATTGTAGATGCCGAAAAGGCACTTCATCAGCGTGGATTTTCCCGCTCCGTTCTCGCCCATCAGCGCGTGCACGCTCCCCGCGCGGATCTTAAGACTCACCGCGTCAAGCGCCTTTACGCTCGGAAAGCTCTTGCTCATATTCTTCATTTCAAGTAAATATTCTGCCATTTTGACCTCTATGTTGTGTTAGTTTAGTTAGTTTGTGTAGTAATAGGACGCGTTTTCCACCTTTCTTTCGAGAAAGGTGGAGCCAAAGAACTTGAATGGGGTGTTGTTATTGGATGCGTGCGCGGTCGTTATGCCTGCCCCGTTCGGAGTTTGGGATGTTTGTAAGGGTAGCGACATCACGGACGGGGCATTTATTAAAATGCGAGGTAGAAACACGCGGACAGCTCGCTACCGCGTGTTTCTTTTTATTGTGAAGGCAAAGATGAAATTTGCTTGTTTTATCTACAACAAAAAACATAATATTCATCTGTATTCGCGGGAGGCTGATAGCCTCCCCTACAGGTAAAAAATGAATAATGTGGTTGTAGGGGAGGATATTATCCTCCCGAGGTCGCTTTGGTCACAACTGCACATCCGTCTGTTGCCGAAACAAAAAATATCTATCTCGCCTGTAGGGACCGTGCGTCCTCTGCCAATTTTGCATTTTGCATTCTGCATTCTGCATTCTGCATTTATTTTTACTTCTCTTCTCCAAGGTAGACTGCGTAGGCAATTCTGACCTTATCCACGCCCGAATCGACGTTGTAATCCTCCATTCCGTCAAGCAATCCCTTTCCCTCCATCGCGTTCTTGGCGCACTTTTGTATCGCCTCTGCCATTCCCTCGGCATCCTGCTTGATCGTGCCCGCCATCTTGCCGCCGCGTATCAGCTCCTGCGCCGCCGAGGTCGCGTCGACTCCGAACACGGGGATGGTAGTCGCGCCCTCTGCTCCCGTGTTGTACCCCGCAGAGCTGAGCGCCGAGATCGCGCCCTCTGCCATTCCGTCGTTATTGCAGATCACGAGCTCGACCATATTCTTATTTGCCGTGCTGTGCGAGGAAAGAAGCGTCGTCATATACTCGTTTGCCGCCTGCGCCGACCACTTTCCGTCGCGGTCGAGCAAATATTTATCCTTGTTCGACGAGTCGTAGAATTTGAGTGCCTTCTTACCCGCCGCCGCGAGCTTCTTATCCGCGTTCTCTACCGAATATTTGGTTCTGTAGATAGCCTCGTTGTTTCCCTTCTCGCCCATAAAGAGCACGTATGAGATCTCACCGTCGCCGTTGAGGTCGATCTTATCGTAATTCTTCACGACGTAATCTCCGATCATATCGCCCTGAAGCTTGCCCGCCTCGCTCGCGTCGGTGCCGATAAACACGCACTTATCGTAGCTCTTGACGATTCCGTCCGAGACCTCACGGTTAAAGAAGATGACAGGAATTCCCGCGTCCTTTGCAAGCGATATTATTCCGCTCGCCGCGTCGTCCGAGCCCGTGGTGACGATATTCACAATGAGCAGCTTCGCGCCCTTGGTAATGGCGGTCTGCACCTGCTCGGTCTGAGTGGTCTGGTTGTTGTTGGAGTCGTGATCCTGATATTTTATCCCCGCGCCGTCAAGCGCCTTATCCAAAGACGCGCGCACGGTCGAGATATAGGGGTCGCTGTAGGTGTAATAAAAAACGTGAACGTCGGCGTCATCCTTCTTTCCCGCACAGCCGAACAGCGTGCTGAGCATAAATGCAAGAATAAGAAGCGCCGCAATCATTTTGATCTTCATAAATCCCTCCGAAAAATTTTCTATATCCATTTTGGCACGCATTGTGGCTTTCTATGCGAAAAATCTTTATTTTCTTTTGCATTCTCTTGACAATCTCGCTTTTGTGAGTTATAATTATTTCAGTTAGATATTTTTATTTTTAAAATAAAAAACAAAGGAGTAATCACTATGGAAAAGAAACTCAAAGTGGGTATTATCGGTTGCGGCGGTATCGCAAACGGTAAGCATATGCCCTCGCTCAGCAAGGTCAGCCAGTGCGAGATGGTAGCATTCTGCGATATTATCGTTGATCGCGCAGAGGCTGCCGCAAAGAAGTTCGGTACTCCCGACGCAAAGGTTTACGAGGACTACAAGGAGCTTCTCAAGGACGAGAGCATCGACGTAGTTCACGTTTGTACACCCAACCGCTCTCACAGCTTTATCACCGTTGACGCTCTCGAGGCTGGCAAGCACGTAATGTGCGAGAAGCCTATGGCTATCAACTCTGTTGAGGCAAAGAAGATGCTCGACGCTGCAGAGCGCACCGGCAAGAAGCTCACCATTGGATATCAGAACCGTTTCCGCGACGACTCTCTCTACCTCAAGGCTGAGGCTGAGGCTGACACTCTCGGTGACGTTTACTACGCAAAAGCTACTGCAATCCGTCGCAGAGCTGTTCCTACCTGGGGCGTATTCCTCAACGAGTACGAGCAGGGCGGCGGTCCTCTCATCGATATCGGAACTCACGCGCTCGACCTCACTCTCTGGACTATGAACAACTACAAGCCCAAGTACTGCGTTGGTACTACCTTCCACAAGCTCAACAACGATACCCAGACCGGTAACGCTTGGGGTGACTGGGATCCCGAGAAGTTCACCGTTGAGGATTCCGCATTCGGATTTATCGTAATGGAGAACGGCGCAACCATCGTTCTCGAGTCCTCTTGGGCACTCAACTCTCTCGACGTTCGCGAGGCTGTAACCACCCTTTGCGGTACTAAGGCAGGCGCAGATATGAACGACGGACTCCGCTTCAACTTCGTAAGAGGCGGCAGACAGACCGTTATGAAGCCCAGCTTCGCAGCAGGCGGAGTTGCATTCAACGACGGCGCAGCAGGCGAAGATCCCGCAACTCGCGAGGCTCGCCAGTGGATCAACGCTATCATTAACGATACCGTCCCCGTTACCCGTCCCGAGCAGGCTTACTGCGTAACTCAGATCCTCGAAGGTATCTACGAGTCCGCTAAGACCGGCAAGCCTTACTACTTTAACTGATAGTTAGCTATTAAGTTAGTTTTGGGGGTTGTTTTTCTCTTCTTTTTTGAAAAAAAGAGTTCGGTCAAAAACATAGTCGTCTCGAGCGTGAACGCGTGGCGCCCGCTCGATACTCCTTGTTTTTTCCTATTTTCGCGTCGGCTTCATCGTCCGCAGGACGCGCCGACGTGAAAATCAAAAGAACTTCCTGTGGGGGTTGGAATAGAGTTTGTACGTAAACCTCACCGATATTCCCTAAGGAAGTTTGGGCTACTGTAAACCAAAGCGACATCCCCGTTCTGTAATTTAATACAAATGCGAGGAAGAA
>JAFTKL010000004.1 GCA_017453285.1 Clostridia bacterium
AAGCTGAACGAATGGTTTGGTAACAAAGGATAATACTATTTATTTCCCCTCGCGTTCGCGAGGGGAAATTTTTATGAAAATATAAGAAAACCTTTGCATTTTTCGCTGATGTATGATATAATAAAAGGGAAATATGATTTTTATTTAAGGAGATCGAAATGAAAAAGACAATTCTACGCGAATATGCGAAACTTATCGCAAAGAGTGGCGTTGCAACCAAGAAGGGCGACGTCGTTATGATACAGGCAGGGCTCGACCAGCCTGAGTTTATCGCTATGCTCGTTGACGAGTGCTACAAGCTCGGCGCAAAGAGAGTTATCGTTGATTGGAGCTATCTTAAGATCACAAAGCTCAACATCAGACACCAGAGCCCCAAGGTGCTCGGTAAGGTAGAGGATTTTGAAGAGGCAAGACTCAAGTACAGACTTGAAAACAATCCCTCTATGATCTACATACTCTCTGACGACCCCAACGGTCTTGCAGGCATCAATCAGGCAAAGTATTCCAAGGCTATGCAGGAGAGAATGAAGGTCATCAAGCCCTACAGAGAGGCTATGGATAACAAGTATAAGTGGTGCATCGCGGCAGTTCCGGGCGCGGAGTGGGCAAAGATGGTATTCCCCAAGGTCCGCACCTCTGTGGCTATCGAGAAGCTCTGGAAAGCTATCCTTCTGACCGCAAGAGTCATTGACAAGGACGGCAATATGCTTGATGCTGATATCGAGTGGTTCCACCACAACCGTAACTTCGCAGAGAAGTGCAGAGTGCTCAACAATGCAGGACTTCGCAAGCTCGTCTACAAGTCTTCTAACGGTACAGACCTCACAGTTGGTCTTATGCCCGAGGGAAGCTTCCTTGGCGGCGGCGAGAACACGCTTGGCGGCGAGTACTACAATCCCAATATTCCGACAGAGGAGATCTTCACCACACCCAAGGCAGGCGAGGCAGAGGGCATAGTTTATTCCTCTATGCCGCTTTCCTGGAGAGGCGAGATAATCGACAATTTCAGCATTCGCTTTGAGGGCGGACGCGCAGTAGAGGTCAAGGCAGAGAAGAACGAGGAGCTTCTCCGTCAGATGATCACTATGGACGAGGGCGCGGCGATGCTCGGCGAGTGCGCACTCGTGCCTTACGATTCTCCCATTCGTAACAGCGGAATTATGTTCTTCGAGACGCTCTTCGACGAGAACGCCGCTTGTCACTTTGCGATGGGAGAGGGCTTTACCAACACCGTAAAGAACTATGATAAGTACAGCCGCGAGGAGCTCAAGGCTATGGGAGTCAATGACTCGAACATCCACGTCGACTTTATGATCGGTACGGCTGATCTCTCAATCACGGGTATCAAGGAAGACGGAAGCGAGTTCAAGATCTTCGAGAACGGCAATTGGGCATTCTGATACAGCAAAAAGCGCGTCTGTAAAGCACAGGCGCGCTTTGCTTTTTTGATTTTGTAAGGAGAGAAATATGGAGATAAAGCAGACTATATTAGATAAGAATTCTTGTTATATAGAGGCTCTTCCGCTTGAGGTAAAGGGACTTCTGCTGCACAGCGTCGGATGCCCCGTGTCCGAGGCGATGAGATTTGTCAGCACCTGGAATCCGCCTAAGAACAGAATAGTTTGCGTGCACGCGTTTATCGACTCGAACGACGGAGTGATATACCAGACGCTTCCGTGGGATATGCGCGGCAGACACAGCGGCGGTAGCGCGAACGCTACGCATATAGGTGTCGAGATGTGCGAGTCCGAGACGCTCAAGTATATCACGAATTTCACTTTTGAGTGCAGTGATCTTGAGAAGGCGCGCGAGCAGGTCAGAAGAGTCTACGGCGTAGCTGTTGAGCTCTTCGCGTATCTGTGCGACAAATTCTCGCTCGATCCGCTCGGCGAGAACGTGATAATCTCGCACAGCGAGGCTTATTATCGCGGAATGGGCTCGGATCATTTCGATCCCGAGCATCTGTGGAGCGGACTCGAACTTGAATATACTATGGATGGCTTCAGAGCCGACGTGAACGAGTTTCTCAATAAGAACTATAAATAAAAAAACGGCGTGAGCCGTTTTTTTATTTATATAGTGCTTTTCCGTATGATCTGTCGGTGAGAAGCGTGCTTTTTGACACGAGAATGAGCGTGACGTCAAAGCTTTGGCTTTCGCATAGCCTCTGTATAAGGCTCGGGTCTGCGTAGCGCGGGTCGACCATCTCGATGTCATAGTGGAGCGCGAGGAATGGAAGGAGTGAATTTGCAAAGCTGTCCTTGACGAGAAGCATTCTCTTGCGGTTTGTCGCGCCGTCGAGCGTGACCGATGCGTGCGCGCAATTGCCACCAAGGAACACGCGGTATTCGTCGCTTGTGCCGAGCTCTTCTGAACGGTAAAATCCTTGTTGGGCGGTTGTAGATCCTGCGGTCGAGACGGTGAATTTGTCATCTCCGTCATATCTGTAGAGGATTATATGATCATAGGATATCATCGATTTTGGAAAGGACGAGCGTCGGTACGAGCTTCCGAGAAAGCTCTCGCTTGCAACCGACTCGTAAAAATGCTCCTTGCTGTAAGCTTCTATGCCGAGTGTGCCGCAGAGCAATTTGTATGCCTCATACGCGCCTTCGGTGGTCCAGTGGTGATCGGTGCGGTAGTAAAGCCCTTCGGCACCTATCTGCCTGACAACGCGCAGGTATTCCTCGCTTATCTCGTTGGGCTGAGGCGGAATTGCATCAAGCAGACCACGCTCGCTATTCGAAAGAAGATGAGAAAATACCTCTGCCGTCTCGGGCGGACAGAAGAATAGCGAGCTTTCTTGGTGCTCGAGAAAGGAACCGATAGCGCCAAGATTATATTTGTAGATTTCGCGGCTCCCCTTGGTTCGAGTGATAAGCGTGCCGCTACGCAGTAGCACACGGTTGCTCTCACGCTTGCCGAGGGCGATTTCGCTTATTGAGTATATCTCGCCAAGGCTCTCACGCAGGGGAAGCTGATCAGTGTAAAAAAGCGAGAGCGAGCGAAAGAAGCTGCCGTCGAGCAGGGAAGGCAGGCTGAGGGGCGGAAATTGCGCTAAGGGGCGGTTTTCTCTTTGTGAGAAGGTATTCGCGGGCAGAATAAAGATCGCGCCTCCTATGCCAAAAATCAAGGCGCAGACGAGTATCAAAAACAAAATATCTGTTGCTCTTTTCATAGCTATCCCCCTTTTTGATAGCCTTTCACAAAATGATATTTTTTATACTAAAAAGCCGCTCGGATGAGCGGCTTTCAGTATTTAATTTTGCGTATTTGCTTTCTTTGTGATGATCGCGGTGACGATGTATCCGTCGGTGTTATTTCCGCTGATCGTGTAGCTGTAATCTGCGGGAACGAGAGCTTCTGCACCCACGGGGATGTAATAGGACGCGTAAGTGTACTTGCCGACCTTGGTGAGAACAGGCGCATCCACAGTCGCGCTCTTGAGCTCCTCAAGGTAGCTCTCCAGGTCGAGCTTCTTGGTCTTCATATAGGTCGCGTGCGGTATGCCGACGTATCTGAACACGTTCGAGCCGCCCTCCTCGCCCATATCTACGTTGATAAAGCCGTACTTGTGCGCGTTGGTGTATATCCAGGTGTACTTATCCACGCCGTAGATAGTCTTTGGTTTGCCGGGGAACTCGAAATAATACTCAAAGGCAAAGGTCGTGGCGGACGCGTAGATCGGATCAAGCGTGTCGGCTCTCGACTTTGTGAATGCGTTTACCACACAGAGATTGTCGTCACCCTTGCTTGCGTAGAACTCCTTTATCATCAGGTGGAGCGCATCGACCGCCTCGGGAGTTCCGCGGAAGTCGAGCTCATCTGTCGCGCCTGCGGCGAGGATCGAATATGCATATCCGCCCGTCGAAGTCTTGGGGCGACTGTCCGAGCTTCTGAGCACTACCGTCTCGTTCTTGCCCTGATATTTGTGAGAGGAATCGAGAAGCAGGAGCGTGCCCGAATAGAGCTGATCTTCGCCAAAGGTCGTGGGTACTGTTGCACCGATGCTCACCCGGATCTCCTCTTCGGCAGGCTCGCTCGGCGTGTGGTTCTTTACAAGCGCAACTATGCCGCAGACTGCGAGGATCACGAGCATAACGGCGATAAGCGCGAGTGTAGCGCAGATGCAGTAAAAGGTGGTCTTGCGTTTTTTCTGTGTTTCTAGCGTGCCGCCTTCGAAAAGCTCTGAAAGATCTTTCATCTGTATTCCTCCGTAAAAATTTATTTTTGGGGCAGAAAGGGGCTGCAAAAAGAATGTGCAGCCCCTTAAAAATCATAGATTATTCAGCATCTCTGATCGAGAAGTCCATACGGCCCTTCTTGTCAAGACCCATATACTTTACCTTAACGGTCGAACCAACGTCAATTCCTGCGTCGGTTACCTTGTTGATTCTGCGAGTGGTAATCTTGGAGATGTGAACCATTCCTTCCTTACCGGGAGCGTACTCAACGAAGCATCCTACGTCCTCGTTGGGCTTGTCCTTGCTTGCAAGGATCTTAACTACAGTTCCTGTGTAGGTTGCACCAACCTCGGGCTCGAATACGATCGCGTCGATCATAGCCTTAGCCTTTGCAGGGCATTCACCGTTGGTAGCAGCGATGCAGATGATACCGTCGTCGTCGATGTCGACCTTAGCGCCCGACTCAGCAACGATCTTCTGGATTACAGAACCGCCCTTACCGATGACCTCACGGATCTTGTCGGGGTCGATGGAGAAGGTGGTCATCTTGGGAGCGTACTTGGAAACCTCGGCTCTGGGAGCGGGG
>JAFTKL010000059.1 GCA_017453285.1 Clostridia bacterium
ATATTCAACGGAAGGAGGCGAGCGCGTGAAGATAAGAATAGAGGTCGGATGCGACGAGGACGAGATAGTTATCAGATGCAAAGAAAAAACTCAAGAGATCGAGAAGATCGAGAGCGCGCTGCGCAATCTGCCCGGTGGCGAGCCAAAACGTGAGATCTTGCTTTATTCCTCGGGCGCGGAATTCTATATTCCGCTCTCGGAGATACTTTACTTCGAGAGCGCGGGCGGCAAGGTCTACGCGCATACGGCACGTGCAGTCTACTCGACCGACAAGAAGCTTTTCGAGCTCGAGGAGGAGCTTTCGGCAAGCTTCGTGAGGGTGGCAAAATCGACCATCGTAAACGTGTATCTCGTGATGTCGCTTCATCGCGAGGTGGTCGGAAACGGCACGGTCTGCTTTAAGGACAGCGAGAAGAAGGCGTATTTTTCACGCGGATATTACAAGCTGCTCAGAGATAAAATTCAGGAAAAGAGGTTAGGATAATGAAAACTTGGAAGATATTTTGGGGACTTGGATTTGTGCTTGCGGCACTCTTCCTTTTGCTTGATGCATTCGGCGTCATAACTCCGTTTCTGGACGTAGTCGGCGGTATTTCTGCCGCTCAGGTAATATGTGGGCTCTTCTTGTCCGCGTTTGTTATCTCAAGACTTATCAAACTCAAGATTAGTGAAATATTTATCCCTCTCGCGCTCCTCTTTATGCTTTTTGAAGATAATATAGCGTTTGTGCTCGGACTTGAGGATGATAATATAATCGGCAATTGGCTTCTGTTTTGGTGCGCCGTTCTTTTATCCATCGGTGTTTCGATACTTGCGCCTAAGCACGGTGTTTTAAATTTTAAGATCACCAAGAAGGGAACTCCCAAAAAGACGCACACGATCGGCGCATCCACGACCTACGTGGATTGCGAGGAATTCGTTGAGGAGCATATAGTCAACAACCTCGGCGAGACGGTGATACATTTTGAAAACGAGGCGAGCTTCACTAGCGGCGCGATCCTTAATATCGAGAACAAGCTCGGCGAGACGGTAGTGTACGTGCCACAGCAGTGGAACGTGAAGCTTAATATTACCTCTAAGCTTGGCGACGTGGTGCAAAAGGGAAAGGGAAGCGCGGACGGACCGACGCTCATTATCAACGGCACGAACGAGCTTGGCGAGATCGTTATAATGTTTATATAAAACAAAAATCTCCGAACGAGAGTTCGGAGATTTTTTATGTTTGTGCAATTACTTTGTATGCTTTGCGATCTCGTCGAGCATCTTTGCACGCAGACCCATAAGGAAGTCGTTGGTTGCGGGATAATCGTCAAAGCGGAGATCTCTGCCTGCCGCCTCGTCGATCATAGCCACGACTGCCTCGCGACCGATAAGAGCCTCGAGTGCCTTACAGATGCGAACGTCCTGAAATGCCTCAAAGGTTATCTCGCCGCGGATACAAGTATACGCGGTATCCTTACCGGGATAAAGAATGAATGGGTCGCCTGCGGGGAAAGCACCGTCAGCAGAGGTAGTGAGATAGGGATTGATCTTGTAAAGCGAGATCTGCGAGTTGTAGAAGTTCAGGCCCCAATGCAAGAATCCCTTGATGTCGTACTTATAGAGCATATATCCAAGCACCTGAACTCTTGCGGAGGGCATAGCGATAAAGGAGTTGGGGAATATCTTCTCAGGACCGCAGCAGTAGTACACCCAAAGCTCCTTTATGTCGCGCTTGAGAAATTCGTGCGCGTGGCGGATCGAGGTAACGGGGCACTCAACGAGTCCCTGCTCGTAGAACTCGCAGTGGCTGAGCGCATCGAGAGTCTTCGCGTTTCCGATAAGAGGCTTGAGGATATTCTTTGCGATCTCGTATCTGTCGATGTTGGTCATATTGGGCTCGTCGGATACGTGGAAGTATGCCTGATCCTCAATTCCCGCAAGTCTGAGCTCGGCAGAGATAGCCGCGATGTACTGCTTGAGGAACTCGGTGTACTCAACCGAGTCTGCCGCTACATGCCAGCCGAACATATAGTCGGTCTTGCCGTTCTCGGTGACCATAATATTTGGCGCGCACTTGGAGCCCCACTGGGAGAAGAGGTGAGCCATCTCGTAGAACTTAACGCCGCTTCTCTTACAAATGTCGATAAATCTTCTGAACTTCTCAAAGCCGAAGATATATTCATCGCCCTTCTTTTCGATGTCGACGAGCTGAACGCAAGGACGGGTAGTGCCGATAGCCGTGTCAAGAGGGGGAGTGTGGATCGGAACGAGGATCATATTTACGCCGCCGTCGGTAGCTGCCTTGATATATTCCTCAATGAGCATCCAATGGCGCTCGGAGAATATCTCGACCTCGTGAGCGTCTGCGATGCAGTCAGCGTAGAACCAACGCGTGTATCTGAGAGTCTGCTCGGGCATCACGGACTCGAGAACGGTGATCTCCATATCCACGTGCTGATTGGGCTCGCCCTCTTCAAATCCGGTCTCTACGAAAAACTTTACAGTATATTTACCGGGTGCGAGATCTGCAGGAACGTCTACCTTTACCCATAAGACGATGTTGCCGTCCGAGAGGGTAGCAAGGTTATTCTGATGCTCGATCGGAACAAGCACGTCGGGAAGTCTGCCGGGCTTGGTTATGATATAATCCTCTTCTACGGTCTCCTCGCGGAATATCTTATCGACGGGAACTTCTTTTATGCAGTAAACGCGGACGTAGTCAGAAAGCTCGGACTCGATCCACACCTTTTTGGTCTGCCATTTAAGATGCTTTGCGTCGATTGCAACCTGATAGGAAAGACGCTGACCCTGAAGAACGGTGTAGCTGTTTATTTCCTTGTGATTAAGCTCGTCACCAAGACGAACCTTCTCGAGTGCGGAAATTTGTTTGATCACTAAGGACATTTTATACCTCCAATAAATTTATGTGAAATTGATGTTAAATTATATCTTCTTTACAAATACCGACGGATTTGCCTGCCTCAGAATTGTAAGCATACGGTCGTCTGCTTCGAAAAATACCAAATTTCTCGGCATATCCTTGCCTCCCGTGACCAAAAGCCACATATTCTCCGCCTTTGCCGAGGAGAGTGCGAGGTGTTTCTTGTCGATCTCCATATGCTCCGCGCGGCTTATGTATTCCTCTGTGGCGGGGGCGACGAGCAGTAGGTCGCAAAGCTCGGCGCTGACGATATTCTTGCGTTTTTTCTTGGAGTATATCTTCGCAAGCTCAAAGCTTCCGTACCATATCGCGTATTCGTATTCGACGGTGAGATATTTCCAGCTTATAAGCACGAGCATTATCGTGCAGAGAATGCCTGCCACTATGATCGGCACGAGGATGTCGGGGTTATTGAGCGCAAAGATCACCCAAACGGCAAAAAATACCGAATAGAGAAGGACCGCCGTGATGCGCTTGAGCTTTTCTTTGCTTGAGTTTGATGCGTTTACGACCTTTTCATAGGTCTGAGAATTGTTGTTCATAAAAGCCTCCCGAAAGTCTTAACTCATTATACCATACGCGCAGAGCTTTAGCAAGAGATTTTTTGCATTTTCTTTTGATAAAAAAACTTTAAAAATCGAAAAGCTCTTGACATATTTTTAAATATGGTGTATTATAGTATTGAAAAACCAATTTCGTACCGAAAGGGAATTTATATGAACAACGAACAGTTGAACGGTATAGTGCTTGACGCACTCAACGACGCGGAGCTGAGAAGCTCGGAGATCCCGAATATCGACCTTTACGTCGACCAGATAATCAATCTCATTTCCGAGAAGCTCAAGGACGGCTCGGAGAGATACGCAGAGCGTCAGCTCACCAAAACTATGATCAATAACTATTCCAAGGACGGCATCATCACACCCGTCAAGGGAAAGAAATACAATAAAGAGCAGATATTGCAGATGCTCACGGTCTACACTCTCAAGGGAACTCTGTCGATAGGCGAGATCAAGCGACTGATACTTGGCGCGTACGAGACCGATGGCTTTGACGGCGAGAGTCTGCGCGAGCTTTACGACAGACATCTTGATATCAAGGAGGTCAACCGCGAGTACGCGATGGCGGCACTCGACGGAATTATCGAGCGCAACAGCCTTGACGTTGAGAATGACGTTGACTATATCAGCACTGTTTGCGCGCTCGTCGCTCTCAGCGCACAGCTCAAGCATATGGCGCAGGCGATGATCGACGCGCGTTTCCCCGAGCCGGAAGAGCCTGAAGAGGACGAAAAGGACGCGGATAAATCCGAGCGAAAGGAAGAGAAGAAGGCTGAGAAGGCAGAGCGCAAGGAAGAAAAAGCCGAGCGAAAGGAAGAGAAGAAAGCCGAGAAGAAGACCGAAAAAGCCGAAAAGAAGGCTGAAAAGGCGGAGAAAAAGGCTAAGGACGAATGATGATTTAACAATAAAAGCGCGGAGATCCGCGCTTTTATCAGTTTATTCGATTATAGTGTACGAAAGCATCTCATAATGCAGCTTTGTGCCGACGTCGACACCGAGCGGAAGCAGAGCCATCGCGATGAAAAGCTCTTCGCCACTCTCCACATCTTTCAGATGCGCGTACTCGCCCTCAATTTTGCTTATAACGTAATCCTTGGGTTCCATATCGATCTCCTTGTCTTTCTTTGATCATATTTTACCACATCCCGCCGCCGATTTCAAGAGGATGTTGACAAGTTGTGCGCTTTATGGTATAATTGTTTCAGTAAGAAAAGAGAGGAGTCTTTATATGGGAAGAATGCTTGGCGCGTTTGACGACGATGTGGAGCTCGATCGCCCCGATCTTAATAAATGCCCCGACTGTAACTGCTTTTTTGCGGGAGATAACTGCCCTATATGCGGCAAGGTTTGCCCCGAGCATATGAGAGCAGGTAACCGCGCTCCCGTGAAGCCGCAAAAGAAGAAAAAGAGATCATCGGGATCGGGCAGAGTGACCTTTGTGGAGTGGTATCATTCCTGGTGGTTTATAGTGATAATGATGTTCTTCTTCCCGATAGTCGGCATCGTTCTGCTCATCACGAGCCCTCACGACCGCTCAAAGAAGATACTTTTCGTCACCATCGCCGCGATATATCTCGTCATCTCGACGATAGGGATCGGCACGATAATCTCGGGCGTGGTCGGACTTTTTGATAATCCGGTCGATACTTCACTCAGCAAGGAAGACTATGTCGCTGCCTGCGAGGAAATGAGCGCGGAGAGCTTTTACCGCGCGGCAGATTCGTCGAAGGATAAGTTCGTTTGCATAAAGCTCAGAGTCGTCGAGCGAGTTGACTATATAGACGATTATTATAATTCAAGCCGCGACGTGTATTATCTTTGCGAGGCACCCGACGGCTCGTCGTATAAAATAATAGTGCGCGATTGCCTTATAGATTCCAAGATAAATCTTATCGACGGCGACGTTATAACGGTCTACGGTGAGGCGGACGAGCGCATCTACGTTTACGAGACCGACGGAGATTACACCGAATGGTTCGGTCCTTGCGTAAATATGGCATACGTTTTGGTTGGATAATAAAAAAAGAGCAGGCGACTGCTCTTTTTTAATTCACCGCTTTCTCTATTGCCTCAAGCAGCTTGAAGCGGATCTTGTATTTTATATCCTTTGTCTCGGTGACGATGGCGTACTGATCTCCGTAGAGCCCGACCTCGACCGAGCCGTCGCTCTCGCTCGCGGCGGATACGCAGAGAGGAGGGAAGAGCACGCACCACCAATTCTGCCCCACGCCCTCACCGATCAGCACGCGGAGCGAGAGATATTCTCCTGCGGGAAAGCAAGCGCTCTCGTAATTTTTCGTAGGGTATTCTTCTTCTCCAAGCTCTATTCTGACAGGATAGGAATATCCTGCCTCGCTGATCGCCCTCTCCGCGCTCATCTGCAAAAGCGGCAGATTTTCGCTGACGACTGCACTCGCCTCGTCACGACTCTTACAATCTGCAAAGAGATGCGCCGTGTCGGCAAGTATCGCGTCGCGCACACTCAGCTTGAGTGCCTGATCTTCCTCGCTGTCAGAGTTTGCCAGCACGTGCAGGCGCAGAACGCTGTCGTAGATCTGCCCCTCGCTGTGAATAGGCAGAATTGTCAGTATTGCGCAAAGTCCGATGATCGCGAATGTCACGATAAGTATTCTTTTGTACATAAAAAAGCTCCTTTTGTTTTGATCTCTGCGATGATCATTTCACAAAAAGGAGCTTTTTATTCATATTCACTTAAAATAAATAGATTATCGACGCGACTACGTAAAACGCACCGCACGCGATCGTCCACGGGTCCTTCAACACCGAGATGTAAGAGGCTCTTTTTTGTTCGGGAGTCGTGAGGATCGGCTTGCGATAGCTTGACGACGCGCCCTCGTACAGATACTTCTTATAAAGTCTTGAAGCCTCGCGGCAGAAGACTGCGCCCGAGAGCAAAAAGCAGAACGCAACGAGAAAAAGGAAGAACGCCGAGCTTCCTGTTATGCGCCAGAGCGTGCTCATATATCTCTGCCCGAACAGCCCGAACACGTTATACAGAAAATGCGCGAGCATCGCACCGATAAGCGAACGGCTTGCGTAAAGCACGAGCGCGAGGATCATTCCTGAGAAGAGATAGGTCAGGATGTTGACGGGGTTGAAGTGCAGGAGCGCGAAAAACACCGATGAAAAAAGCACTGCGCGCATAACACCGCCGTTTTCGTATTCGTAGCAGAGAATTCCTCGAAACACGAATTCCTCGCATATCGCGGGGAGTATTGCGTAGGCGACGAAGAGATACATACTTGAGGGTATGCTTCCGTCGGTCTTTGAGATAAACGTGTCGTAGAGCGAGAAGTTGCTCGAGAGCGAGTCGAGTCCGCCGAAAACCGTACTGAACAACAGTCCGCCCGATATCATCAGTATCGCGGCACTGATTATCAGAAGGATCGAGGAGAGTCGCGGCAGTCTTAGTCTCAGCCCCTTGACGTAGTTCTCGCCGCTCCACTTGCACCAGATAGCTCCGGGGAGCATAAAGATCATCAACTGCAGGATGACAACGCTGTAATATTCATTTTCACGGTTGATAAACGCGACGTCGAGCAGCTTTGTCAGCAGAAGAAAAATATAGGTCGCAAGCACTAATGTGCTCGGTGTGAGCACTATTTTGTGATCCTTCTTTTTCTCTTTGCGCTCCTGCTTCGGCGCGTCGCTTTCTTTGGAGTGAAATCTCATCTTAGGCGTATAGCTCCTGTTTCGGTAATAATGGTGTTGAGCGATATATCTGTGTCATTTCTCGGAAGTCTCTCGCAGATGAGAGAGGAGTGGATGGCGGCGAGCGATCTTCCGACAAAGGACGAGAGAAATCTGTCGTAGTATCCTTTTCCGTAGCCGAGACGGTAGCCGTCGCGGTCGAGTGCAAGTGCGGGAACGACGCAAAGCGTGCGCTCGGTGAGTGCCGCCCTCGGTGCGTTCTCGCGCGGCTCGGGTATTCCGTAAGCTCCTGCCGCCAGCTCGCCAAGGCTCGCGACTATACGAAAGTCGAGCGTGAGCGAGTCGGTGCGCGAGATGGGAAACGCCACCTGCTTGCCGTCGTGCCATGCGAGACGTGCGAGCGGAGTGAGATCGGGCTCGCTTCTGGTGGGGAAATATAACAGCAGAATGTCAGCGTCTGCATAGTCTTTGAGCATAGCTATCCCATCGCAGAGAAGCTTTGAGTATTCGTCTCGGTCGCATATGTCTGCGCGTATTTTCGAAAGCTCAAAACGGGCTCGACTCTTGTCCGCATCCGAGAAATAGAGAAGATTTGTCTGCATCAATCTGCAATAACTGCACTTCGCAGAGCGTTTGCTTTTTCAGCTCCGCAGAATATGCGCACGATCTCGAGTCCCATATCGAGTGCCACGCCCATTCCTGCGGCGGTGAGGATGTTTCCGTCAAGCACGAGATGCTTGTCAGAGATGGTCGCGCCCTCAAGCTGATCCTCAAATCCCGGGTAGCAGATGGCTTCCTTGCCAAGCAGGAGTCCCATCTTGCCGAGTATCGAAGGAGCGGCGCAGATAGCGGCGATGTATTTTCCGTCCTCGTATGCCGAGCGGATAGCGTCGCTGACTACCTCACTTGTGCCGAGGTTGAGAGTTCCGGGCATTCCACCGGGGAGAAAGATCATTTTTGTGTCATTCTGCGCAGAATGAGCATAGAAATCGCGGTCGGTGATGTCTGCGCGTACCGTAATTGCGTGCGCTCCCGTGACGTATTCTCCGCCGATGCCGACGGTGGTAACGCTAAGTCCTGCACGGCGCATAAGATCGAGAGGGCAGAGAGCTTCGATCTCCTCAAATCCCTCGGCTAAAAACATATAGATCATATCTGCTCCAAATCAATTGAAATATTCTGAAAGTGCGTCAAGAGCGACCTCGCTCTCCTCGCGGCTCTCAAGGTTCTTGATCTTTACGATGCCGCTCTCAAGCTCGGACGCACCCATGATCAGCACGTGGCTGTAGTGTCCCTTTGCGGCGTAGTCGATCTGCTTGCCGAACTTCTTCGTGCCGACGTAGATAGATGCGGTAACACCGCTCTCGCGAAGGGTGTTTACCACCTCGAGATACTTTTCGTAGGGAACGTCTTCAAAGCGGGTGACGAGTACCTTTGTCTCGCCGCGGTTGAGATCGGGAACGAGCTTGTGGGTGAGAAGGAAGCTCTCAAG
Source organism: Clostridia bacterium (assembly GCA_017453285.1). Lineage (GTDB taxonomy): Bacteria > Bacillota > Clostridia > Oscillospirales > CAG-272 > HGM12713. Next base: position 8,648 of record JAFTKL010000059.1, read on the forward strand.
CGTAACGTCGCCCATTCCGTAGCCGACGCCCGAGATCTTCGCATTCTTCGCAAACATACCGACGAGGTTGTCGTATCTTCCGCCGCCGAACATAGCGCGGTTGTTCTCGGGAGCTTCGTCGAACACCTCGAAGACTGTGCCGGTGTAGTAATCAAGACCGCGGATGATTCCGAAGTCGAATACGCAATACTTGTCAAGTCCCGTCTTCTCGAGCATCTCGAAGAGAGACACGAGCTCTTTTGAACCGAGAGAGTCGGGGCAGAGAGCAGTCGCGGACTTAACGTCCATAGTGTAAAGACCGTCGATCTGCGCGATCTGCGCGTCCGAAAGACCGAGCTCGCGAAGGTCCTTTTCATAGGACTCGCGATCTACCTTGTCCTTGCGGTCGATGACCTTGGAGACTGCACGCGCGTGCTCAGCGTCGCTCTGGCAGATAGCCGCGATAACGTCGTTGAAGAAGCGGCGGTTGTTTATGTGAACGCGGAACATAGTCTCGTCCGCGCCGAACGCGAGAAGAAGCGAGATCGCGCTCTCGATAACGTCGAGGTCGGCTTCATAGGTGTCACAGCCGAAGATGTCCACGTTGAGCTGCCAGAACTCACGGAGTCTGCCGTGCTGAGGACGCTCGTAGCGGTACATATTGGGGATGGAGAACCACTTGAGAGGGTAGTTGAGCTCGCCCATCTTAGCCGCAACTATTCTTGCGACCGAGGGGGTCATCTCAGGGCGGATAGCCACCATTCTGCCGCCTCTGTCGGCAAAGTTGTAGGTCTGCTTGTTCGCGATCTCCTCGCCGCTCTTAGCGATGTAGATGTCGAGCGACTCAAGCATAGGTCCGTTGTATTCCTCGTAAGCGGCGCGCTCAAGTGTCTGGCGGATCTTGCCAAAGAACCAATTGCGCAGGCGCATATCGTCGGGGTAAAAGTCTCTTGTGCCCTTATAGGGCTGTGTGGAAAGAATCTGTGCGCACATTTTTGTTACGTCCTTTCGGGGTTGATTTATCAAAGTAAAAATATAAACACTTCGTTATCTTACATTATACCACAAATTCGCACCATTGTCAATCAAAATAAGCTTTATTTTTGGCACATTCAAGCAAATTAAAACAAAGAAAACGGGCTGCCGAGGCAGCCCGCGGGGGTTATTCAATTCCGTGATATTCTTTTACGATTGCTCTTAATGCTTCGTACCATTCCCAATATATCTCAGCGCCATATGTACAACCGCCATTTATATCTTGTTCTAACTCAAATATCATTCTTCTGCTTCCGTAAATCGTCTTTCTGACATCCATGTTGTTCTTTTCAAAGAAATTTCCCATCTTCTCATCAAGGAGAGAAATCAATTCTTCATCAGACATCGTGGTTAACTCAAAGCCTTTGGTTGAAGATGAGCCACGTTCACGAACTATCTCACGCATTTGCTCAAACTGCTTGCTATAGTTTTCGGACACGCTGATTTCGGCATCAGGATCATTTTCCAAAACTATGAGCATAATTCTAAGATCAATGTCGAAATAATTTTCGAAAGTAACGCCTTTTTCATTCAAGACGTGCATCATTACGTCCGAGTCCATTTGTGAGAGCGGTGGCAGAGGCGGCGCGGTAGGTACCTCGGGCTCACCGAAGATGAATTCCTCGTTAAAATTAAAGCCACAGGAAAATAGCGACACACAAAGTAAAAGTGTCAGCATTAAAAGCAGATATTTTTTCATTTGTGCCTCCTTGTGTTTTTGGTTGTGCTGGGGATAAATCGATCTACCGCGCTTGCATCGGTTGCTGCTTTTCTTTTTTTAGCGGTCATCCTGAGGTAGTGTTGGCGTGCTATCGTTATTTTAAAGCCAAAAACCGCTATCAAGGTAAAATCCCGTGATAGCGGTTGTGTTGATTTTGGTTTTACGGTAGAATTTACCTTGTGATTTCATTGTATCACATTATAGCTTATTTGTCAAGCAAATTTTAATTTTTTGAAAAGCCTTGGTACTACCTATTGACTTTATATTTTCTTGGTGGTATAATTACTCTGTATAATAATGTTTTATTTATATATAGGCAATTTTACGCGTTTGTTTTATTTTCAGAAGGGCAAGAAAATGCACAGATTAAAAAAGACTGTCGATATGACAGAGGGACCTTTCCTCAAAAAAATGATAATGTTCGCCATTCCGCTCGTTGTAACGGGACTCTTGCAGAGCTTTTACAATGCCGCCGATCTTATTATCGTCGGACATTTCCGCGGAGATATCGCGGTAGGCGCTGTTGGAAGCACGGGCTCGATAACGAACCTCACGGTAGGTCTGTTTATGGGACTTTCGGTCGGTGCGGGTGTTGCGGTCGCGCATCACGTCGGAGCTAAAGAGCCGGACGAGGTCAGAAAGGTCGCGCACACATCAATTTTGATGTCGGCATTCCTCGGTGTTATTATAGGAATAGCGGGATTTTTCCTTGCAGGCGATCTGCTTGAGCTGATGGACACGCCCGCAGAGGTTCTTCCGCTCTCTACGCTCTATATGAAGATAATCTTCCTCGGCGTCCCCGCGTCGATGGTATATAACTATGCGGCGGCTATGATACGCTCGGTGGGTGACTCGAAGCGACCGATGATATTCCTTGCCATATCGGGCCTTGTCAACGTAGCGCTCAATGTCCTGCTCGTCACGCTCTTTGATATGGGTGTTGACGGCGTTGCGATCGCCACCATAGTCTCGCAGTATCTCTCGGCCGTTATGGCGCTAGTCTATATGTTCAAGACGAGCGGACCTCTCCGCCTCTCGCTCAAGTATATGAGAATGAACGGAGCGAAGGTGAAGAGAATACTCTACATAGGAATTCCCTCGGGTATTCAGTCATCTCTCTTCTCGCTCTCTAACGTCCTTATCCAATCCTCGATCAACAGCTTTGGTGACACGGTAGTCACGGGCTCGGCGGCGGCATCGAATATCGAAGGATTTCTCTACGTTGCGATGAACTCGGTCTACCACGTGGCACTGACCTTTATCGGTCAGAACGTGGGCGCGCGAAAGTTCAAGAATATTCGCAGACTGACCGTCTACAGCGCGCTTATCGTCACGGCGATAGGTGTCGGCTGCGGTGCGATCCTGCTTCTGTTCCGCTATCCGCTCATCCACCTCTACGTTCAGTCGGACGAGGCGGTCGCGGCGGCTATGATGAGATTTACGATCATTATCCCGACCTACTTCCTCTGCGGTCTTATGGACGTATTCTGCGGAGGTCTGCGCGCACTCGACCGCTCGGTCACGGCTATGATAATCTCGCTGTGCGGCGCGTGCGGCTTCAGAATTCTCTGGATAATGACGGTGTTCAAGGTATACAACGACAGCCCTCTCAGCGTTTATATATCCTACCCGATAAGCTGGGCACTGACGGCAGGATGCCATCTCTTGTTTATGGTCTTTGCCGCAAAGAAGCTTTTGCGAGAGAACAGAGAGAGGAATGATTTTACAGAAACGAAAAAATTGGAGGGATCTAAAAATGAGCTTACTTGAGCTTAGAAGTGTATCAAAAACATTCTCCGACGGTTTTAAGATAGATGACATCTCTTTCTCGATCGAAGAGAAGGGAATATACGGATTTTTTGCAAAGGGCAAGGAGGGCAAGACCGCTCTTGCGACTCTCCTTTGCGGCGCGTGCGAGATAGATGGCGGCGAGATGCTGTATAAGGATAAGGCTATGCATGCATCAAAAAAGCAGACCGCGAAGATAAAGAAAAAGATCGGCTACGTGTCGGATGCCTGCATCTTTCCGTGCGATCTGACACTTGGCGAGCTGCTCGACTTTACGGGCAAGGCAAAGAAGATCGATCCCGACAAGAGAGCAAGACAGATCAAGGAGGCACTTGAGCTGACAGGACTTTCAGATAAGGCTGAGACTATCCTCGCAGCTCTCTCGACCTCCGAGAAGAAGCGTGCCGCATACGCGAACGCGCTTATCGGAAACCCCGACGTTATAATCATCGACGAGCCTCTGGCAGTTATCGACTCGGCTCAGCGCGACGAGATAAAGAAGTTGATCGAAATGCTTGGCAAGATGAAGGTCGTTCTGCTATTTTCCAAGAGCAGCAACGAGCTCGAGGAGCTTTGCTCCTACGCAGGAGTTCTGTCGGGCGGAGCTTTGCTTGCTTTCGAGCCGATAGACGAGCTTCTCGCAAGGCTCAACAAGACCGTAAGCGCGATCCTGCGCGTTCGCCCGAAAGGAGTTGAGCTCTCTGAGATAGTATCTGCTATCGATAGCATCGAGCAGGTAGTCTTGGTCAAGACGTCGGGCACAAGCGGAGCAATAAACGATCTGAGACTCGAGTGCAGTACCAAAGAGGGCGTTACCTCGCTTGTCAGCGAGGCTGTAGAGTCTCTCGGTGCTGAGGTCGTCTCGCTGAGATTTTCCACACTCGCGCTCTCAGACGTTATAGACGCGCTTTCGGCGGCAAACGAACAGAACGAAAAGGAGGAAGAGTGATATGGGAGCAATATTTGCACGCGAACTCAAGTCGCATCTCCGCAGTCTTCGTTCTATGGCGGCGATCGCGATAATGGCGGCTCTCTCGGGACTCGTCTTTACACTTAACAACATAAGACTCGCATACCCCACGCTTGACTCATCGGTCGCAACTTTCTCGCTCATAGTCGCGGTGGTCATCCCCATCATAGCCTGCTTTTCTATCACTGATGAGCGCAAGAAGGGAAGCGACGGGTATCTTGCAACTCTTCCGATATCGGCATCCGATATCGTCTTTGGTAAGCTGCTTGCAATAATCACGTTTTTGATGATCCCCAACGCAGTTATCTGCACTTTCCCTGTGGTAATAGGATTTTTTGGCACACCGTCTTATCTCTATTCCTATGCAGCCATACTCTTTTTGATAATTTTCGAGATATTCGTGATCGCGATGTCTATGGCGTTCTCCGCTCTTTTCAAGAAGGGGTGGTTGGCACTCACCGTTACTTATGCGCTGCTTGCAGTGCTGTTCCTTCTCGGATCTCTTGCAACGCTGATGCCCGCACCTATCGCGGCTGCTGCAAGATTTGTTTCGCCCTTCAGACGCTTTGACCCGATAATCTACGGCAAGCTCGACCTTTCATCAATAGTATTTTACCTGCTTCTCTCGGTGCTCTTTGTTATGATCGCGGTAAAGTATCTCTATTCCAAGACCGCGCGAGTACGCAAGAGCTCCAAGTTCAAGCTCTCTCTGCCTTGTCTCGTCACCGCGGTTGCGGTGATCGCGCTCAGCGCACTTACGGCGCTGCTTCCGTCGACTATGCGTTGGTTGGACGTCAGCGCTAACTCGGTGTATAAGAGAAGTGTGACGACAAAGCAGTTTATAAAGTCGCTTGATGAGGATATAACCCTGTACCTTATCGATGCCGACAGGACCGAGGAAAAGCTCGTGAGCTTTATCGAACGCTATTGCGACGCGTCGCCCAGACTCACGCTCGAGAAGGTCGATACCTCGAAGGATACCGACTTCAGAGCAGAGCACGGCTTTAACGAGAATGTAGACCTCTCGTTCTGCATACTTGTAAAGAGCGAGAAGAGGGAGAAGATAGTAAGCTCGGATACCCTATTTAAGTGGTATAACTCGGCGTATCCCGACCTTGGATATATGAGCTCGAGTCAACTTCAGAGCACTATCACAAGCCTCGGTCAGATGATCGAGCAGTACTCGCCCTACTACAATAGTATGTCGAGCTCGGACAAGTCTAAGTTCAACGAATATTACACGATGTATCAGGCACTCAGCTATTACTCAACGAGATATATGGACGTTGAGAGTGTGCTCAACAACGCTATCGAGTACGTGACTGCTGATTATATTCCTACGTTTTATTTTGTCAGCGGACACGGCGAGAGGAATACGCAGGGCGGTCCGCTTGATATTACTAAGCTTAGTGCAATTCCGCCAGAGGCTTCGATGCTCTTTATCAACACTCCCACTAGCGATTATAGCGCATCCGAGGTCGATATGCTTATAGATTATATGGCAAAGGGCGGCAGACTCGTTATCTTTACAAACAAGGATAACAACGATATGCCCAACCTCTCGCGCCTGCTTGCATCCGCAGGACTTTCGGTCGATAAGAGTATTGTCGCAGAGGATACTTGCGAGGTAACTATAAATACCTCCGCCGCCGCACTCGCTATGCTCGCGAGTGGTGACAAAACGGTCAAGATGAATATGGAGGGCGCAAGCGCGATAGCTAAGGATAGCTCGAACAGCGCGCTCAAATACACCACACTCTTCAGCCGCGAGATCGCGAATGAAGGATCGGAAGAAAAGACTATAGTCGAATACGGAGTTTCGGTAACGAACAACGCGCGTCCTATGCTCGTGTGGGTGACGGGTGCGGATACTTTCAATAAGCAATCCGATGAGATGCTCTCCGAGGATGAGAGTGCAAACTACACCAAGGCGATGTACACGGTAAGCTCTATTGTGCTCTGGTCGAGCAAGGTATTTGAGGCGACCGTTCCGGCGATGACCCCCGTAGCCTACGATATGCTTGAATTTCTCACTATCAAGGAAAGCACCCCCACCGTCGTCGGTACGGTATTCGTGGCTATAGTCCCGATACTTATCTTCGGTGCAGGACTTTATCTGTGGTGGGTAAGACGCAAGCGCAGTGCTATGATAGAATAAGATTTATTTCGAGGTGTATATGACTAACAGAGAAAAATTTATTGAAATATATAACGCGTGCATTCAGCGCGAGGGAGCAGATAAGCTGCTTGACTACCTTTGCGAGAAGACGGATTTCTTTTCCGCACCCGCATCCACCCGTTTTCACGGTGCATACGAGGGAGGCTTGCTTGAGCATAGCCTCAACGTCTACGAATGCCTTTGCGATCAGGTAAAGAATTCGCGCTTCTGCAAGAAGTACGGATTTGAGTTTTCCGAGGAGTCGCTTGCTATTGCCGCACTTCTGCACGATATTTGCAAGACCAACTTCTATAAGACCGAGATGAGAAACGTAAAGAAGAACGGTGTATGGGAGAGCGTGCCTTACTACACTATCGAGGATAATCTTCCATACGGACACGGAGAGAAGTCTGTATATATAATCTCTGGCTTTATGAAGCTCACTCGCGACGAGGCGTTCGCTATACGTTACCATATGGGATTTTCGGGCACCGAGGACGCAAATCAGGTAGGCAAGGCACTTGAAATGTTCCCGCTCGCATTCCTGCTTTGTATGGCAGATATGGAGGCTTCCTACTACGTAGAGGGAAGCCCTCAGAAATAATCAGATAATTCGGAAATAATAAAGGAGAATAATTATGAGTAAACTTTCTTATCCCACCCCGCATATAAATTCTACCCCCGCCGAGATAGCAAAGACCGTGCTTATGCCCGGCGACCCCAAGAGAGCGGAGCTTGTTGCAAATAAATTCCTTACCGATGCGGTTCTTTTCAACGACGTTCGCGGTGTCAAGGGCTACACGGGTACTTGGAAGGGCGAGCGTGTCTCGGTAATGGCGAGCGGTATGGGTATGCCCTCGATGGGTATTTACAGCTACGAGCTCTACAACGCGTTCGGTGTTGAGAATATCATAAGAATAGGCTCAGCAGGTGCGATGAGCGCAGACGTAAAGGTTCGTGATATAATTCTCGGAATGGGCGCTTGCACCGACTCGTCCTTTGGAAATCAGTTCGGATTTGACGGCGCGTTCGCACCTATCTGTAGCTTTGATCTGCTTGAGAAGGCAGTAGAGCTTGGACGTGAGAAGAATTTCAATATCCACGTCGGCAACATCCTTTCGTCTGACGTATTCTACGACGACAACCCCGAGAGAAATCTCCGTTGGAGAAAGCTTGGCGTTCTTGGCGTTGAGATGGAGGCGGCGGCACTCTATATGAACGCAGCAAGAGCAGGCAAGCGCGCGCTTGCTATCTGCACGGTGTCTGACTCTCTCGTTACGGGCGAGGCACTTTCGGCAGAGGACAGACAGAACACCTTCCACGAGATGATCGAGCTTGCGCTCGACGTTGCTATCTCGTTTAACTGAGAAAATTATGAGAGCTAAAAGAGTTTTTTTGATCGTGCTTGACAGCGTCGGAGCTGGAGAAATGCCCGATGCGTCGGCTTTCGGTGATGCAGGCGCATCCACACTCGGCAGTTTGCATAAAACGGGAATTCTGAATATTCCCACGCTCCGCTCGCTCGGTATCGGAAATATCGACGGACTTGATTTTCTCGGCAAGACTGATTCGCCGCTCGGCGCACTCGCAAGAATGACCGAGCGCTCGCTCGGCAAGGACACGACGGTAGGACATTGGGAGATCGCGGGACATATCTCGTCCGCGCCGCTTCCCACCTTTCCCGACGGCTTTGATACGGAGATACTCGATAAGGTAAGAAAAATATCGGGACGCGAGCTTCTTTGCAACAAGCCCTATTCGGGCACTGCTGTCATCAACGATTACGGCAAAGAGGCAAAAGAGAAGAATGCAATAATCATCTACACCTCGGCTGACAGCGTGCTTCAGCTCGCAGTTCAGGTAAACGGCGTTATGGAGCTCGAGGAGCTTTACCGCATCTGCGAGCAGCTCCGCCGCGAGCTCGTCGGCACGAAGGACGGTGTGGGAAGAATTATAGCGCGTCCTTATGTTGAAAACGAGGACGGCAGCTACACCCGTACCGCCGACAGACGCGACTATTCTCTCGAGCCACCGGCAGTTCTTTTGCCCGAGGCGGTAAAGAGAGCAGGCAAGGCTTCTGTTTCGGTCGGCAAGATCTCGGATATATTCGCAGGCGTTGGCTTTACTGAGGCAGAGAGAACGCACTCGAATGAAGAGGGAATGGAGATCACCGAGAAGTTTATCGATAGTGATTTCGAGGGACTCTGCTTTACCAATCTCGTCGACTTTGATATGAGTTGGGGACACAGACGCGATCCTGAGGGATACGCTCGCGGACTCAACGCGTTTGACGCTTGGCTAAAGAGGGTTCTTCCCAAGCTTCGCGAGGATGACGTGTTGATGGTCACGGCAGACCACGGATGCGATCCGTGCTATCTCAAGACCACCGACCACACGCGCGAATATACCCCCCTTATCATCTATTCCAAGAGCATCTCACCCGACAATTTCGGTACTCGCGAGAGCTTTGCGGACATTTCTGCAACTGTTGCCGAGCTCCTCGGCGTGACTTTCAAGACCGAGGGAAGAGCGCTCGAGCTTAGAAATATCTGAATTTAACAGAGGTATATATGAATATAAACTCAAAGGATTTGATAGCGGCGGCAGAGAGCGCAAGACTTGCATCCTACTCGCCCTATTCAAATTTCGCTGTTGGCGCGGCTCTGCTTTGCGCTGACGGAACTGTGTATAAGGGATGCAACATCGAAAATGCATCCTTTACCCCCACCTGCTGTGCAGAGCGCGTGGCAATATTCAAGGCGGTATCCGAAGGAAGAAAAGATTTCGTGGCTATTGCGGTGGTCGGCGGTAAGGTCGGCGAGAGCGAGCGCGGAGCTTGCTATCCTTGCGGAGTGTGCAGGCAGGTGCTTGCCGAGTTCTGCGCGCCCGAGACTCCCGTGTTTCTCGGCAGCAGTAACGGTGACGTGCTGACGACAAGCGTGGGCGAGCTTCTGCCCTATACTTTCAAATTGAAGGTGGAAGAAAATGACTAAACAGACCAAGCAGAAGCTGATCTATCTGCGCTATATCCTTCCGCCCGTGCTGATATTGCTCTTGTTGCTCTTCGCGCTCATCCCGTCCTACAGATTTGTGGCAGAGGGAGTCGCGCGCGAGCCGATATCGCTCTCAAAGCTTATCTCAAACTCTTGGGACGAGAGCAGGGAAACGCTTTTTGTAAAGAGCGCAAACGACGTAAAGCCGCAGGAACTTGTTTTCTCGAAAACGATGCTCTGGCTAATCCTCGGCTTTGGTACGCTTTATCTCGTTGCGCTCGCGGTCGCAGTATGGTCGACGTTTGTTGCGCTTAAGCTATTTATCTCGGACGATGAGGATGGCGCGGAGAGAGCAAGAACTCTCTTTATCACCTTTTTCCCGAACCGCATAGTGCTCACGGCAGTCGAGGCACTCGCAATCCCGCTTGTGCTCATACCCTACCTTATGCCGCTGGTCTACTCATACACTCTCGGCACGCGAGTTGCCTTTACACTCGCCGCACCCGACGGATTTATCTTCGCGCTGATCTCGATAGCGGCGATCTCGGTGCTCTCGGCACTCACCGCACCCTACGAGAGACGCTTTGACGCTGACGTGTTCAAAAAGCGCGCGGCGTTCGGCGCAAGTACGGTCGAGAGCGAGGAAGAGGAGAGCGCACCCGAACAGGATGAAGCATATCGCGCGCTCAGAGACGAGCAGGCAGAGCGCATCCGCAGAATGCTCAGAGGCGACGACAAGGAAGATCAATAATCAACAGAAGGAAGATACAATGGCAGAACTTACACAATTGGGCGAGCGCTATATTCGCGCAAAGCGCAAATTGTTTGATATTTATTACTCGGAGCTGAACGCTCCTCAAAGAGAAGCGGTATTTACCGCAAACGGCTCGCTACTCGTGCTTGCAGGCGCGGGAAGCGGCAAGACCACGGTGCTTGTCAAGAGAATAGTTTTTCTCGTCAAATACGGCAACGCGTACTACAGCGACTACGTGCCGCACAACCTTAATGAAGAGAAGGTCGCTCAGCTTGAAAGAGCGGCACTCTCTGCGCCAAAGGAGACTATAGAGCAGATACTCCCCGAGTTTATCTCAGCCCCCTGCGCTCCTTGGCAGATGCTTGCCATCACCTTTACAAATAAGGCGGCAAACGAGATAAAAAGCAGACTTGCGGCGGCGATGGACGACGAGGAGAGCGCAAAGAGCATATGGGCGGGCACATTCCACTCGGTATGTATGCGCATACTCCGCAGCTACGGCGACCGCCTCGGCTACGCGCAGGGCTTTGCGATCTACGACGCAAACGACACCAAGGGTGCTATCAGCTCGGTAATGAAAAATCTCAATATCGACGAGAAGGCTCTGCCGATAAAGTCGGTAATAGCCGAGATCAGCAGGGCAAAGGATAACCTGTTTACTCCCGAGGATTACGAGCTTGAGTACGGCATCAAGGATTTTCGCAAAAAGCAGATCGCCAAGGTCTATAAGGCTTATCAGGCTCATCTGAAGAACTCTAATGCGCTTGATTTCGACGATATAATAATGCAGACGGTGTTTCTGCTCCGCGACCACAAGGACGTGAGGGAATACTACCAGAATAAATTCCGCTACGTTTCGGTCGACGAGTTTCAGGACACCAACCACGCGCAGTTTACGCTGACGGCGTTTTTGTGCGGCGGACATAATAATATTATGGTGGTCGGTGACGACGATCAGAGCATCTACCGCTTCAGAGGCGCGGTGATAGAGAACATTCTCGGCTTTGATAGAAAGTACAAGAACACCAAGGTCATAAAGCTCGAGCAGAATTATCGCTCAACGGGAGTTATACTCGATGCGGCAAACGCGATAATCTCGAAAAATCAAGGCAGAAAGGGAAAAAATCTCTGGACAGAGCGCAAAGGCGGCTCGAATATCTCGCTCAAACTCTGCGAGGAGCAGAATTCCGAGGCGAGATACATCGTTGATAAGATCTCGGATCTCGTTGCATCCAAACAGTACGGCTTCCGCGATTGCGCCATCCTTTACCGCACAAACGCACAGTCAAGCACGATCGAGCGTGTGTTTGCAAAGAGCGCGATACCCTACAGAATGCTCGGCGGTCTGCGCTTCAACGACCGCAAGGAGATAAGAGATATCGTCGCGTATCTGCAGTTTATCGTAAATCCTGCCGACAGTGAGCGAATGAAGAGAATAATCAACGAGCCCAAGCGAGGAATAGGAAACACCACGGTCGAGGGCGTGCTTGCCATCGCGCGCGAGCAGGAAAAGAGCGTATTTGAGGTAATGAAGAATGCCGATCAGTACGTCGCACTTGCGAGAAGTGCTAGCAAGCTCAAGTCGTTTGCGGCGATGATAGGATATCTGCGCGTACTTCTTGAGAGCGATATCTCGCTTGAAGCGTTTGTAAATCAAGTGCTTGACAAGAGCGGATATAAGCAGATGCTTATCGACGCGGGTGAGGAAGAGAAGGAGCGAGTTGAGAACCTCGAGGAATTCGTCTCGGGCGTTATCGAGTACGAAAAATCGAACGAAGAGCCTACGCTCGTCGGTTTCCTTGAAGAAAACGCGCTCGTTGCCGACGTTGATAAATACGACGAGACGGCGGATGCTGTGGTAATGATGACCGTGCATTCGGCAAAGGGACTTGAATTTCCCGTCGTTTTCCTGCCCGGAATGGAGGACGGACTCTTCCCGGGAATGCAGACGATGATGGCAGACCCGTCCGAGATGGAGGAGGAGCGCAGACTTGCGTACGTTGCGCTCACGCGTGCAAAAGACAGAGTGTATATTACCTACACTAAAAACAGAATGCTCTACGGCAGGACCTCGTACAATCCGCTCTCGCGCTTTGTTTCTGAGATCCCCGACGAGCTGATCGACGAGGAACTTGCATACGCGCCCCGCACCGATTACGGTCACGGCTCGTACTACTCAAGTGCGCCGCGCTCTTACATAACAAATTCTCAGGTTACCACCCCCGAGCCAAAGCGCCGCGCCCACGAGAGCTACGGTGCTCCTGCAGCTCCCAAGCCTGCGGCAAAGCAGGGACTTGATTTCAAGGAGGGCGACCGAGTATTCCACGGCACGTTTGGAGCGGGAGAGATACTCTCAGCCAAGCCGATGGGTGCCGACGTGCTCTACGAGGTCATCTTCGATAAAGCAGGCACGAAAAAGCTTATGGGAACCTACGCGAGACTCAAAAAATTATTATAAACAACAAAAGCTCCCGATTTGGCGTACCTGCCGTAGAGCAGGTACGTCAGCTATGATCGCCTGCGGCGAGTTTAGAGTTATGATTGCCTTCGGCAAGTTATGATACACCTTCGGTGCAGTTTGAAGCGACAAGGCGATTATATCATAACGATTGCATTTTTGCGCAGCAAAATGCAAACTCATAACGGTGAGTGTGAGCGAGCCTCATCACTCATAACTGAAAATAGCTTTTCTGTCTTCAAATGCAGTGCTTCTCAAGAAAAAAGGACGAGGAATTTTCGCAATTCTTCGTCCTTTTGTTGTCGGTAGGTGGTATTTTGGTTAATTCTGCTCTATCGCAGATACCCCTTTTCGGGAGCTTTTAATTTACCTTATTGCATTGTTTTCGGTATATCCTCTGCGGGAGAGTGACCGCAGTGCTTTTTATATAATCGGTAGAAGTTGCTGTAGTTGTCGTAGCCCACCTTTATCGCGGCAGAGGTCGGCGGCACGCCGCTTCGTATCATCTGTGTTGCGAGCGCCAGCTTCTTTTGTAGAATGTACTGCTTTGGTGAGATCTTCATCCTCTCTTCAAAGATGTGACAGACCGAGGATTTTGAACGAGAGACGTGAGAAGCAAGCTCGTCAAGCGATATTCTCTCGCAAAGATGACCGTCTATATAGGAAAGTACGTCGCGCAAGAGGTCGTTTATCTCGCTTTGCGGTGTAGCCTGCTCTGAATTTGCAAGAGCGTAGAGTATCTCGGTCATAAAGCTGTGCGCGAGCGGAATATAGAATTCCTGATCCTTCGAAAAGCATATTTTTTTCAGCTCGTCGGTTATATAATGACTGAGCGTGTGAATGAGAATGCTTTTTTTCGCGAAACGCTCCCAAAGCACGCTCGGGATGGAGTCAAAATCAAACAGAGCGGTTATTCGCTTGTATTCACCCTTCTTGCTTGCAGTTATCGCGTGATAGCATAGCGGAGGAATAGCAATAGCCTCGCCGCGTCTCAACCTATATTCGATTCCCTCGATCGTTACGTTCACGCTTCCGTCAAGCACGGCTATCATTTCAAAATGAGCGTGACAATGACTCTCCCAGAGCAGAGTGCTGTCTATGATATCAGATCTGTAATGCAGATCGAATTTGTCGGTTTTGAGCTCCCGTATCAATCTCTCACCCCCTTTTTTATATTTTACTACATATTTGCAAGAAAAGCAATAGAAAATGCAAGAAAAAGTATTTAAATTGCTTTTATTATATGATATAATGTAAAAAAAGAAGCAGGAGGCGCACTATGGCAGAATATTTGAACCTACCGCTTACGGTAGGAGCGCAGAAAATAGAAAACAGAGTGGTTTTTCAGCCGATGGAGGGTTGTGACTGCAACGAGGACGGAAGTCCGCACCAGCTTACGATCGAAAAATATCTGAAGGCGGCAAGAAGCGGTGCGGGTCTTGTGTGGTTTGAGGCTAACGCGGTATGCCCTGAGGGAAGGACAAATCCGCGCCAGATGATGCTGACACGCGAGAACATCGATCAGTTCAAGGCACTTCTCAAAGATATGCGCGAGATCGCGCTTCGTGAGTGCGGTATTCGTCAGGTGCTGATACTTCAGCTCACGCACTCGGGCAGACAGAGCATAGTTCCCATGATCGCATATCGCAACTCGGTATATGAGGAGCGTCGCCCCGTCAGCGACGAGAATATCGTGAGTGATGAGTATCTCGATACGCTCCCCGAGAAGTACGCAGAGTCGGCGAGACTTGCACTTGAGGCAGGCTTTGATGGCGTCGACGTAAAATCCTGCCACGGCTATCTCTTCCAGGAGCTTCTCTCGGCATATGTGCGAGAGGGAAGATACGGAGGCAGCTTTGAGAACAGAATAAAGCTTTATATCGACTGCGTTCGTGCCGCACGCGAGGTACTTCCCGAGGGCGCACTGCTGACGACAAGACTCAGCGTCTCGGATATGGTCGCGTATCCCAACGGCTTTGGCACGGACGAGAGCGGCAAGCTCGATCTTCGTGAGCCCGATATGCTGATTGAAGAGCTACATAAGAGCGGAATACAGATACTCAACGTGACGGTCGGAAACCCTTACTATAATCCGCACGTCAACCGTCCATACCGCAAGGGAGGCTACGAGCCGCCCGAGAGCGCGGAGGTCGGACTTGAGCGATTTGAGATCATCGAGAAGCACATCAAGGAAAAATTCCCGTCGCTCTACGTCGTCGGCTCGGGACTTTCCTACTATCGTGAGGATCTTATCGAGCATTCCGAGCGACAGCTACGCGAGGGAATATGCGATATGGTGGGATACGGCAGAGTTAGCCTTGCGTATCCCGAATTCTACCGTGACTATCTGCAGGGTAAGTTCAGCGCAAAGAAGTGCTGTCTCTCTTGCTCAAAATGCACCGTGCTTATGCGAAACAAATGCGTTTCGGGATGCGCGGTATTCAACGAATATTACAGAGAGCTTTACAAGTCACTTGGTATTTAAGGGGGATAGGATATGTTTAAAAGATTTTTAGCTGAGCATTCGTTTGATGAATACAAGCTCGATACTAAAATGTTCCCGACCGTCAGCGACCGCAAGTTTTGGGAGGATTTTGCAGAGGGCGGCTACGTAGCGAGAGCGGAGAGCTTTATAGATTACAATTGGCCTATAACGCCGGCATCCGAGTTTATGGAGTTCGTCAGAAGCGGAAGCCGCAGAAGCGAGAAACCGGGTGCGGAGCGCCGAGATCGCCTGCTTACATTTGCACTTGCAGAGCTTGTCGAGAACAAGGGGCGATTTTTGCCGCAGATAGTCAACGGACTTCTTGCCATCTGCGAGGAGACCTCTTGGGCGTGCTGTGCGCATTGGGAGGATGAGATACCGCGCAATCTTCACGACGTAAGAAAGCCTTACATCGATCTGCGCGCAGGCGAGACGGCAGAAAAGCTCGTGCTGATAATCACGCTGCTTCGCGAGCCGCTCGAAGAATATTGCCCCGAGATCATCGAGCGCGTCAAGTACGAGCTTGAGATACGCATAAAAGAGACATATCTTACACACACGAATTATTGGTGGATGGGATACGGCGAGCGAGTTCCGAACAATTGGAATCCTTGGATAATCTCGAACGTAATGACGGTATTTCTGCTTTTCGAAGAGGATAAGCAGAGACTGCATCGCGCGCTGGAGAAGATGTTTGTTGAGCTGCAAAATTACTGCGATGGAATGCCCGACGACGGCGGATGCGACGAAGGTCCTAACTATTGGGACCGCGCGGGCGCGTCGCTCTTTGAGTGCGTGTATCTTATCAAGCAGGCGAGCGGCGGTGCGATAGATCTGTTTGACGACGAGAAATTTGCTAAAATAGGCGCGTATCCCAAGATGGTCCACGTTTACAAGGACTATTTTGCGAGCATCGCGGACGCGCATTACGTAGGTCTTGCGGGCATTATGATAATGGACTTTGCATACGCGAGCGAGACAAAGCAAAATGATTTGATGAATTTCTGCGCGGCGGTCTATCAGCAGAGAACGGGTGAGGTCAATCCTTACCACAGCGGCAATATGCGCCGTCTGTTCTATCACCTTGAATTCTTCGATAAACTCAAGAATTACGAGGTTACTATGCCGATGCACGATAAGCTCGAATTTCTTCCCGAACTTCAGCTTGCAGGTCTGCGTCAGGGTGAATGGCTCATCTTTGCCAAGGGCGGACACAACGACGAGAGCCACAACCATAACGATATAGGAAGCTTTTGCTTCCACGAGCGCGAGATCCCCGTGCTTGCCGATCTCGGCATAGGCGTTTACACCCGATTTACTTTCTCGGATCAGAGATACGAGATGGTCGAAGAGGTAAAGGCGAAGAACCATAGCATCCCCGTCTTTGACGGAGTGACACAGCAGTACGGCAGAAACTACCGCGCGGATAGCTTTGAGGCGAGTGAGGACGAGATAAAGATATCCTTCGCATCGGCATACCCGAAAGAAGCAGGGCTCATCTCACTCGAGCGCAGACTTTCGTTTGTCGAGAACGGAATGAAGTGCGTCGACAGCTTTGAGCGCGAGAGCGGTGCTGACGGTAAAGTCAGCGAGGTGTTTATCAGTGTTCTGCCCGTCGAGATCAAAGACGGCGCGGCGATCATCGGCGGCAGATACCGCCTTTGCGCGAACGTCGGCGCGATAAGCTGTGAATACAAGGAATTCAACGACTCGCATCTTGAAAGAGAGTGGAAGACAAAGGGCTACACGCGTATATGCGTTGATGCAGAGGGCGTTGGCGAGATCGAGATAAAACTTGAGATAATTTAAGGAGAAGAATATGAAGATAGCAATAGTTACGGGAGTTGTGGGCGGCATCGGCAAGGCGAGTGCGATCCTGCTCGCAAAAAACGGATATAAGATAGTTGGAATGGACGTGGTCACGTCGCCCGATCTTTCGGATTTTGATGGATTTGACGTTGAATATATCTCGGGTGATCTTTCGTCCTCGGCTGACAGAAAGAAGTTGCTCGACGCGGCACTTGCGTGCGGCGAGATCAGCGCGCTTGTCAACGTTGCGGGAGTTGCACCCAAGGTGCGCCGTGATATTCTCGAGATGACCGAGGAGAGCTATGATTTCGTTATGGGCATCAACGCAAAGGGAACGCTCTTCCTTACGCAAGAGGTCGCAAACGCGATGGTGGCGCAGAAGAGCGGCGGAAGTATAGTTAATATCTCGTCCTGCTCGGCTTACACAAGCTCGACGAGCCGCGGAGAGTACTGTATCTCCAAGGCATCTGTCAGCATGATCACGATGCTCTTTGCCGACAGACTCGCAAGCGAGGGCATCACAGTAAACGAGATCTGCCCCGGTATTATTGCCACGGGAATGACCGAGAAGGTCAAGGAAAAGTACGATAAGCTCATCGGCGACGGACTCGTGCCGCTCGGAAGATGGGGACAGCCCGAGGATATCGCAAAGGCAGTGCTTGCGCTCTGCGACGGCACTTTCGGATACACGACGGGACATTCCTTTATCGTTGACGGAGGAATGCATATAAGAAAGCTATGAGAAATTATTATAATACCATCATAATCGGAACGGGATGCGCGGGCTATTGCGCCGCAGACCGACTTTACACTTTCGGTGTGCGCGATATCGCGATAGTCACCGAGGGCAGATATATGGGAACCTCGCGCAATACGGGTAGCGACAAGCAGACCTACTATAAACTCTCGCTCTGCGGCTCTGACGGCGACAGCGTGCGCGAGATGGCGGACACGCTCTATTCGGGCGGCGGAGTTATGGGCGAGCACGCGCTCTGCGAGGCAGCGTATTCAACGCGTTGCTTTATGCACCTTTGCGAGCTCGGAGTTCCGTTCCCGACAAACGAATACGGCGAGTATGCGGGATACAAGACCGACCACGATCCGAGAAGCCGTGCGACATCCTGCGGACCTCTCACCTCGAAGTATATGACCGAGGCACTCGAGAGATCGGTAATGGAGAAGGGAATTGAGATCATAGATTTTGCGCGCGTGGTAAAGATAATTACCGACGGCAACAAAGTGAGCGGTATTGCTACCGTAAATACCGTAACGGGAGAGACTGCCGTTATCGCTTGCTCGAACGTGATCCTGGCGACCGGCGGACCTGCGGGCATCTACAAGAATACGGTCTACCCCGAGAGTCAGCACGGCGCGACCGGACTTGCGATCGACGCGGGCGCGGCGCTCTCAAATATGGATCAGTGGCAGTACGGAATTGCAAGCACCAAGTTCCGCTGGAATTTGTCGGGTACTTATCAGCAGGTCATACCGAGATATATCTCGGTCGACGAGAACGGAGAAGAGAGCGAATTCCTCTACGAAGAGCTTGGTAAGGAGGCTTACGGCGCGGTGTTCCTCAAGGGATATCAATGGCCGTTTGATACGCGTAAGACCGACGGGTCGTCACGCGTAGACCTTATCGTCGCAAAGCAGATCAAGGAGGGCAAGCGCGTTTATCTCGACTTTACTCAAAATCCCACAGGGCTTGAGTTAGAGAGACTTCCCGAAGAGGCGCACAGCTATCTTGAACGCTCGGGCGCACTATTCGGAACACCTATAGAAAGACTTGACAAGATGAACAGAGGCGCGATAGAGCTTTACGCGTCGCACGGAATTGACCTCTGGCACGAGCCGCTTGAGATCGCGGTCTGCGCTCAGCACTGCAACGGCGGCGTTGCTGTAGATGCGCATTGGCAGAGCGAGGTAGAGGGACTCTACGTCGTAGGCGAGGCGGCAGGCACGTTCGGTGTCTACAGACCGGGCGGCAGTGCGCTCAACTCCACGCAGGTCGGCGCGCTCCGTGCCGCAGAGCATATAGCTAAGAAAAAATGCGGATGCACCGCGGCTCCAAGCTATGACGCGCCCACGCTTAGCTTTGGTGAGTCGAACGTAAAGGCTATACTTTGCGAGCTTCAGTCCGAGATGAGCCGCGTTGCAGATTTCGCAAGAAGCAGCACGGGAATGGAAGCTCTGCTTGCGCGCGTTAAGGAGCTGAAGGAGAGCTTCTTTGAAACAGTTCGCATATCTGATGCGAGCGAGAGCGCAGAGCTTTTCAAGCTTTACGATACAGTACTGACACAGATATCCACGCTCAGCGCGATGCTGCTTTCCGCAAAGGCGATCGGCACGCACGGCGCGGCTATCGTAGACGGAATAGCATCTACCGAGGGCAAGACGAGAGAGAGCAGAACTGTCACTCACGGCGAGCTCTCAAGCATTGAGCCGATCTCACCGATGCCCGATCCGGAGCTTTGGTTCGAGACTCTGCTCAGAAGACAAAAGGAGGCACTTGATGGCAAATAAGGCAATATTTTTGTGTAACGACGCATCGGTAATAGCAAGAGTGTACGACGCACAGACTCGCGCGGCTATTTCCTCGCTTTGCGAGCTTGACGAGACGGTTTACAGCAAAGCGGACGTTTTGGCGGACCCCACGCGATTTTCCGACGTCGAGATAGCGTTCTCGAGCTGGCAGATGCCGGTGTTCACCGAAGAGGAGATCAAAGCTTGCTTCCCCTCGCTCAAATGCGTGTTCTACGGAGCAGGCTCGGTTCAGTTCTTTGCCCGTCCTTTCCTCGCGTGCGGTGTTAAGGTGTTTTCCGCGTGGGCGGCAAACGCAGTTCCCGTAGCCGAAATGACACTTGCCCTGATAATCCTCTCAAACAAGGGCTATTTCCTCTCCTCAAGAGTTTATTCCAAGGAAGGTCGCGCGGCGGCGGACAGAGTATTCTCGCTCTGCGCGGGCAACTACGGCGAAACGGTCGGAATAATCGGCGCAGGTATGATAGGAAAGCTGGTTATCAATATGCTTAAATCCTATAAGCTCAAGGTACTCGTTTTCGACCCATTCCTCTCAGATGAAGATGCAGACGCCCTCGGAGTAGAAAAATGCTCGCTCGAGGAGCTTTTCTCTCGCAGCTTCGTTGTTTCAAACCATCTTGCCAACAACGAGCAGACAAAGGGTATGCTCAAATACGACCTCTTTCGTCTTATGAGAAAAAATGCCGTATTTATAAATACCGGACGCGGCGCGCAGATAGTCGAGGACGACCTTGTTAGAATACTTAAGGAGAGAGCAGATCTTACAGCCCTTCTTGACGTTACCTTCCCCGAGCCGCCCGTCGACGGACACGAGTTCTATACTCTGGAGAACTGCATTATCACTCCCCATATCGCAGGCAGTGCAGGCAGCGAGGTCAGCCGTATGGGAGAATATATGCTGAGCGAGTGCTCGTCTTATCTGAGCAAAAAGCCATGCAAATACGAGGTCAGCCTTAAAATGCTTGAGACGATGGCTTAAATTTATAATTATGCTTTAATAAACGCTGCACTCAATATACAGAACGGAGATCATTATGGAAAATCTGGCACGACATCCTTATTTTACGGAATGGACAGATCCTTCAAGCGGTGTCAAAAGCTTTGTATTGACAAAAAAGCTTGCACCTCTTCAGCAATCCTTTTATTTTACCAACAGCAGCCTGTCGGCTGACGAAAAATATTTGTGGTTTTACGCAACCTATCCGCCCTCGCCCGTATCTACCCATATATTGGGTGTGGTGGGTATGGATCCCGAAAATCCCTTTATCCAAGTATTTCCCGAAACGGCTTTTTGGGATGCCAGCCCGTTGATAACACCCGAGGGTGACAGTGTGTATTTCTTTCAAAACAAGGGAGTATATCTCTTCCAACTTGGTGGCAACGTAGAAAAAATCTGTGAACTTGACGATGAATACATAGACGGACGCTATCTGTTTCGAGGTGCCACTCATTTAACTTTATCTGCCGACGGAAAATATTTGCTGATAGACGGACAGGTGGGTAACCGGTGGTTTGTCTCTGTAGGAGACCTTGAAACGGGAAAGGTAGAAGTTATAAACGAGTTCCCGCGTATGTACAACCACGCTCAGTTTTCACCTACCAACCCAAAGCTTTTTAGTATGGCACAGGATTGGTGGACTGATCCCATCACCGGACGGCGCGGCTCCTTTGATCAGCGCATTTGGGTTATGGATACGGAAAAAACCTTTTGCTATCCCATTATGCCCAAGGAGTGGGTAGGTCACGGAAGTGACCCCTGTCACGAATGGTGGAGTAGGGACGGAAAGCTTTGCTGGACAGATTATAATAAAGGGGCATTCCAATTTGATGTAGAAACCGAAGAAAAATTACACGTCTGGAAGCGTCCTCTTTGTCATACTCATTGCGATAGCACCCGCAGATTTTGGTGCGCAGATCAGTCTCCTTATAAGTGGGCAAAAGAGCCTTGTCAGGTATTATTTTACGATGCAAAAACCGAAAAGGAAACGGTAATCGCATCAGGCTTACCGTTGCCTCCGTGGTCTCGCAGCGCATATCATATCGACCCTCACCCACAATTTTCGCCTACCGACCGTTACGTGGTTTATACGACTACGGTGCTCGCAGACGTTACGTTGGCGCTTTGTCCTGTAAGACAGCTTAAGTAACAGTCAGCTTTCGCAAATATCAGATCTGCCGTCCTGCTTTACGTAAGTATCCCGAGCCGCCCGTGAAGGATCATCCTTTCTATACTCTGCCTAACTGCATCCTCACCCCCCACATCGCAGTAAGCGCAGGGCAGGAGGTTCGCAGAATGGGCGCATATATGGCGCGCGAGCTCGAATGTTACCTCAAGGGAGATAAATGCGCTTACGAGGTAAGCCTTGAGATGCTCAAGACGATGGCGTGAGTGAATACTAATAACCCCCGATACTGACCGATCGGTCAATATCGGGGGTGTTTTTTTGAAATTTACACAAAATTTTGAAAAAATATGATATAATTATAAAAAATCTCAAAAAAGTTTGTAAGATTTTCTTTTCTTCAGAGTCTTATAGGTGAAGGAGGTGATAGAGTGACGGATTTTGAGAAGCTATACAGCAGATATTTCAACGACGTTTATCTGTATATTCTGCGGCTTTCGGGCAACGAGCATATTGCAGAAGAGATCACGAGCGACACGTTTTTCAAAGCGATGAATTCAATAGACAGCTTTCGCGGCGACTGCGACGTGCGCGTCTGGCTCTGCCAGATAGCGAAGAATTGCTATTACACCTACATAAAAAAGAGCAATCGCACCGAGCAGGCAGACGATGACGAGCTCTCATCGGTTGCCGATCTTGCCCCAAGCGTTGCTGAAGAGTACATTCGCAGAGAAGAGAACGAGCGGATACAGAGGATACTGCACAGCGTCGAAGAGCCCTATAAAGAGGTCTTTATGTGGCGCGTATACGCAGATCTCAGCTTCAAGCAGATAGCGGGGATATTCGGAAAGACTGAAAATTGGGCATGCGTCACCTATCACCGAGCCCGAAAAAAGATTATTGATGGATTGGAGGAAGAAAAACATGAAAACTGATTGCAGCATAGTCAAAGATCTACTGCCGCTTTACGTGGAAAATATGGTGAGTGCGGACACGGCGAAGTACATAGAGGCGCACCTGCAGGAATGCGACGGGTGCCGCTCCGAGCTTGAGCTCCTGAAGGGCGGCGAGGAGCTCACAAGCACACAGAGCGCACCCGCGCCCCAGCCTGACAGTGCGAAACCGTTCAAGAAAATAATGAAGAAGATGAACAGAAAGTTCTATTCTCTTGCGTATTCGCTAATAATTTTCTTTATATTCCTTGGCTTTGGCTGGACGGGCGGCGAAAATCTGATGTATAACAGTCTTATTATGCCTATCGTCGGCGTGTTTGGATACTGCGTATTCAATTGGAAGGCGATATACAAGGTTCCGCTCTTACTGCTTGCTATCGACAGCTTTGTGTGCTTATTTGGCTTTGTTGAGCTTGACATTTATTCATTGATCATGTGGACTGCGATGTACAGTCTGTTCGTAGGCGTGGGAATTGCGATAGCGTTTTTGTTGCACTACGCATTCAGAAAGGAGAAAGACAGATGAAAAAGAAAATATTGAAGATCGGGGCATTGGTGCTCGCAATCGTGCTGATCGTTGGCGTGTGTTTGTTTGCCAACTCGCTTATCGGAAATCCGATCTCAAAGGCGCTGGCGAAGAATACTGCCGAGAAATATTTGGAAGAGAACTATCCCGATACCGATTTTGAGCTTGGGGAAGTGAATTACAGCTTTAAGGACGGCTATTATCACGCTTACGTATCCTCGCCGAGCAGTATGGATTCGAGCTTTACGCTTCTTATCAACGGACTTGGCAAGCTGAGATACGATTACTATGAAAACAACGTAACGAACGGTTGGAACACTGCCTACAGACTCAGAGACGATTACAGAGAGGCAGTTGACGCGCTGCTCGAGAGTAGCTCTTTTGGCTACAACGTGATCTTAGGATACGGAGATATTGCTTTCGTAGCTCCCGAGGATAAGGATATCCTTGATCCGCCCAGCTACGCGATAGACACGAGCGAGCTCGAGCTTGACGCTTACTATAACGTAAGTGAGTTCGGAGCGAGAGCGGGCAAGCTGACGTTGTATATAGACGATGATACCGTTTCAAACGAGCGGATGGCAGAGATACTTCTCGGGATACGCAAGTGTTTTGATGAGGCAAAGATCGGCTTCTTTACGATCGACTGCGTGCTTGAATATTCTCAGGACGACTCGGGAAATTACAAGCACGGAAGGGTAGAGGTGAACGAGTTTTTGTATGAGGATATTTACGAGGAAGGCTTGGTAGAGAGAGTCAGCAAGGCGGCAGAGGCGGCGGAGAATTATCACTACGCTGAAGACGCTGAAAAGTTTTTTGAATAAAAGAGCGAGGTCGTATGACCTCGCTCCCCTGACAATATCAATTCGTGAGTTTAATACTAAAAAAACAAATCCGAACTATTTTGGTAAATCGAAATAGTTCGGATTTGTTACGTTTGGTGAGTAAACTTCAAGCTAAATTCAATTTGTTTTGCAAAAGCCGATATCATATAGGCTTTATTGCAAAGAATCAAAGAACAGTTTAAAGCGATTGATATCTACACCCGCCGATACATCCTCCAGCATATCGTCGTCCACTTCTGTGCTTTTATGGTCGGCTAAATAATGGAAATAGTTCTCGGCTTCTTCTTTTGTTATCGTGACTCTGTATTTTTTTGCTAAGGCGATCAGCTCGTCGGCATTTGGAGCATGGCTGATCTTTTTGACTATCCGATCGTTGAGGTGTGCAAAACGGTTTTCTGTAAGAGGCATATCTCCACAATGCGCCTGCGCAATTCTCTCAAAAGCGATCGCGATCTTCTTTTTTGTTAAAGGCTTCTCTGAAAAAAACGCGCAACCCAATCATACGCAAGACCGATAAAAAAGTTGTGCTCGGACGAGCCGTCGTTTTCTCTGATCGCCAGACTGCGGAGGGCGTCGAGCAGAGCTTGGTTCAGCACGGCTTCGTCGTGGGCGTCGGCGCGGTCCGTAAGGAGGGAGAGTCCCCCTTTTTTGTCGTCGGAAGGAATAAGAACTAAGGGTGAAAAAAATAAGACAATTTTCCAAAAGCTATTGACAAATTTTAGCACGTGTGCTAAAATAGGATAGATGCTAAATTAGGACTCGTGCTAAAATTAGCACGTATGCAAAAAACGACGTACAAAATAAAGATAAAGAGAGGGCTTTATATGGCGCGCAGAAGACGGGTTAATACAACGAAGATCGAAATAGTACAGACGGCGACGAGAATGTTTCTTGAAAGGGGCTACACCGAGACCTCGCTGAAGGCGATATGTGACGAGCTCGATATAAGCACGGGTAATCTGACCTTCTACTTTCCCACTAAGGAGCACCTGCTGGCACTGCTGGTCAAGATGCTCTGCCGATACCAATGGGAGATGATGGAGCACGCGGCAGACGAGGGTAAGACCTCGCTGATGGCGCTCTGCCTTGAGCTGACCGCTATGGCGGCGAGCTGTGAGGAAAGCGAGATCGCGAAGGACTTTTATCTCTCGACCTACACCCACCCTATGACACTTGATATCATACGGAAGAACGATACAGAGAAGGCGAGACAGGTCTTCGGCAAGGAATACTGCAGTACCTGGAAGGATCAGAACTTCCGCGAGGCGGAGCTCCTTGTATCGGGAATAGAATACGCCACTATGATGACTACCGAAAGCTCGGCACCCCTTGACGTAAGGATCGCGGGAGCTATTGGCACGGTCATGTTGATCTACAACGTTCCCGAGGAGATAAGAAAAATGAAAATAAGCAAAGTAATGGCAACCGATTATCGGGGTCTCGGCAGACAGATACTGCGAGGCTTCATCGAGTACACCGAAGGGCTTGACGAGGAAGACCTCGAAGCTCTGATAATGAGTTGACGTCGCAACGCAAAAGTATATAATCACATATAATAAAACGAACGCAAACCCTATTCACGGAGGAAAAACATGAAAAAAACAAACAACAAGATGAAAATAACCGGGTTTTTGCTCTCGGTCATGATGATCGTCACAGCTTTCGGCGCGTTCTCGCTGAGCGCAAGCGCGGTGGAAACGTCTGCTACGGGAAGTTGGGGAGAGTACGTTCCGGACACGAACACGTACACCTACGCCGACTTCTCGCCGTTTAACGAGTCTGCCAATGGTGGAAAGACCGGAACGAATAATAACCCCTACGAGATCTCTACTCCGCCACAGCTGGCGGCACTTGCGGCACTGGTAAACAGATATGACGGCAACGCAACCGAGCTCACAGGCATCAATGACTCAACGGCAACTACAAGTGATTTTGCGGGCAAATTCATAAAGCTCTCGGAGGATATCGATATTTCGGGAAAACAGTGGATCCCCATCGGTATCGACGATTCGCAGAAGGTATTCAGCGGCAACTTTGACGGCGCAGGCTATACCGTCAAGGGCCTTACCATCGGCAGCTCTGAATTTCCAAATCAAGTGTTCGAATACGCCGGGCTTTTCGGGTATGTCAAATATGATCCCGGCGACCTGGGCCTTGGCCTTAATTATATACAAGATCTGCACGTAAGCGGAGCGATATACTCCGCTGTAAACACTCCAGACGGATCCGCAGGCGGCGTCGTGGGATATGTCGCAAGCAAATCCTATGTACTCGACTGCCACAGCAGCGTTACCGTAAGCGGTGTGAACTTTGTGGGCGGCGTGGTTGGAACTAATGACGGCGGCTCCGTGCAGCGCAGCTACAATACCGGCTCTGTCAGAGGTACCGGAATGGGCGTCGGCGGCGTGGTCGGACATAACATGGAAAAAGGCGCCGTGCAGTACTGCTACAACACCGGCTCTGTTAAAGGTAACGACGTTTATGTCGGCGGCGTGGTTGGATATAACGACGGCAACGTCACCGTAAATAACTGCTACTATCTGAGCGGCTGTGCCGAGGACGGCAATGGTACTGTCCAGAACGGCATCGGCGACACAACTGAGGATGAGGCGGATGTTACCACCGCCAAGACCTCCGCACAGTTTGCAAGCGGCGAGGTTGCGTACCTTTTGGGCTACACGTTCGGTCAGACCATTGGCACTGACGATTTCCCTGTATTCTTAACCGCTACAAACAAAGTATATCAGTGCATCGGGTGCGACGGCACAACGATAGCATACACAAACGACGCGGCTCTTAAAGATAAGACGAAGCCCCACACCTTCACCGAAACAAGCAACGGCTTCTGCGCCGAGTGCACCGCAGAAGGTGTATATCAGCCCGCAACCGACTCGGACGGCGACGGCTACTACGAGATCGACAACGCAGGCAAGCTTTATTGGTTTGCAGGGCAGGTGAACGGCGGAAATAACGCTATAAACGGTAAGCTGACAGCGAACATCGTAGTCAACGAGGGTGTCCTTACCGAAATGGCAAAGAACTCCCCCGATCCCTCGGGCTTCAGACTGTGGACTCCCATCGGTAATGGCTCGAACGGATACACCGGCATCTTCGACGGAAACGGCAAGACCGTAAGCGGCTTGTATTTCAATGATAGCGCCGTAGACAGCGTGGGTCTGTTCGGCTACGTAGACACGAACGGCAAGATTCAGAACGTAGGAGTTATCGATTCCTATATTCACGGAAACGAATTTTTGGGCGGTGTGGTCGGCGAGAACAGCGGCACCGTAGAGAACTGCTACAACGAAGGCACCGTCAGCGGCACCGGAGATGGTGTCGGCGGCGTGGTTGGATTTAACAACATCGGCACCGTAAAGAACTGTTACAATGAAGGCTCTGTCAGCGGCACAAAAGATTGTGTCGGCGGCGTGGTTGGATCTAACTTCGGCGGCACCGCAGATAACTGCTACAACGAAGGCACCGTCAGCGGTATATATAGTGTTGGCGGTGTGGTTGGATATGTGACCAATAGCAGTAGCGTGAAGAACTGCTACAACATCGGCTCTGTCATCGGCAGTGAAGGTGTCGACGGCGTGGTTGGAGATATTTATAGCGGCATCGCAGAGAACTGCTACTACCTCTCTGACAGCGGAATCGATAATATCGACGGAACCACCGCCAAGACCTCCGCACAGTTTGCAAGCGGCGAGGTTGCGTACCTTCTGGGTGACGCTTTCGGTCAGAGCCTTGACAACGGCGAGACCGTGGACGCACTTCCCGTATTCAGAACAGAAACAAATAAGGTTTACAACCGTCTCGAATGTGACGGTACTTGGATCTACTCCAACAGCGAAAAGCCTGCGTCTCACGATATGGACATTATTGCGCCGGAACACTTTGACGCGAACGGCAAGTGTCTCGCTTGCGGCACGCAGGCAGAGGCAAAGCTTGTCTACATAACAAGCGGGGACGCTGACGCCGAGGAGAAGACAGAGATCTACGTCAAGGTGGAGGATGCCTTTGCTAAGATCGTTAGCCTTATAAATGGAGGCATATCCGGGCAAATACTTCAGCCCGAGGTCACACTTCTTACAGACCTTAACGATACCCTGACCA
Organism: Clostridia bacterium; assembly: GCA_017453285.1. Classification (GTDB taxonomy): domain Bacteria; phylum Bacillota; class Clostridia; order Oscillospirales; family CAG-272; genus HGM12713. The sequence continues at coordinate 36,902 of JAFTKL010000059.1, forward strand.
TAAGCGGAGACCTCCCCCATTTCCGCCTCGATCTTAACGGATACGATATCCTAAGCTCCGATCATGCCGCGCTGATCGTCGAAAAGGACGCTGACGTTAGGGTGGTGAATTTCCACGAAGAAAACGAATCGATCATAAAGACCGAAGCTTCGGATACGGCTTCCGTCATCGTCAACGGACGCTTGACTCTCGTGGGCAAAACGCTTGCCGACACCGGCGCGAGCAAATTGACCGTTGGCGGTGCAACGGGCATATACATATCCGAGGTAAATGCTTCGGAGGGATACTGCGAGCTTTTTTTGGTCAACTTTGATAATAGCGTAGCCTCCGTCACCTTCGGTAACGGCAAGGGAACACTTCATATAGACATAGACCTTACCGACACCATATACGTGGACCGCGGAGTTGACAAAAATGGAAATACAGATGCGGCCATCACCGTAGGCAAGGGATGCAGGATCGACACGAATCTTGATAAGATCATAATTGTAGGTGAGACTGATGCAGATTCCCTTGTAAAGACCTTTAATGCCGATGATATAGGTAGCGGAAGCGTGCTCAGCGGCGACAGCGAGGTCATCATAGGCAAGCTTTCGATTACGCAGAGCGATTACGAATTCACCTACAACGGTAATGATCAGACGCCTACCGTTACCGTTGCCATAAAGATCGGCAACACCACGGATGATCTCAACGATAACAAACATTACACAATTGAATATATGGACGATAAGAAGAGCGCAGGCGAACAAAGACTTAAAGTCGTGTTCAGTACCGATATCAGAATGAACGATGCAAACCCTCCCAATCTGACGCCTAAGGAACTCACATGGATCATCAACAAGAGGAATGCTTATTTCGTAGCGCCCGTGATAAATAACGAAACTATCTCCTACAACGGTACCGAGCAGGCGCTCTACGATACTATCGGAAGCACAGATGGCGGAACCATAATGTATAAGGTAAACGACGGCGAGTGGCTCGACTACATTGAAAAGAAGAAGGATGCAGGCGAGTATAAGGTATATTATAAGATAGTGGCCGACAGGAACCACAACGACAAGCCCGAGACCCTTGCTTATACAGTCACAATAAAGCCTCTGGTCTTTGGATCTGACGGCTTTATGGTAGAGTACGGTGATAATTATACCGGAACAACCGCAGTCTACGACGGTACACCAAAGACCCCCAACCTCAAGGTGGGCTTTGACCTTGACGACGACGGCGTGATGGATCTCGAGCTCAAGTTAAATGATGAATACACGTATTCCTTCAACACAAGTGATTTCACAAATGCAGGCGAAAAGACGGTGCATTTAAAAGCAGAAGGCATCAACTTTACAAGCGAAGTTAACGATAGTATTACCATAACCCCCAAACCCGTGGGTGAGCTTCAGATCTCTCACGATAAGCCCGTACCTCCCGTTTATAACGGCGAGTCTCACAAGCCCACCGTTACCGTAAAGGACGGCGACAAGGTTCTCACCGAGGGCGTGGACTACGAAATAAGCTGGGACAGCAGTGATTTTATAACTGCTAAACTGTACACGGCAACCATCCGCGGCAAAGGCAATTACGGTGACACCACGACCCTTGGTTACGAGATCGTCAAAGCATCCATCTACGCAGAGATAATTGCTCCGGAGTGGATCGTTTCGGACGACGACATTACTCTTGCGGTGAAGATATACCGCGCCGACACGGGTGAGGAGATCACAAGCGAATACAGCACAGATCAATACGATTTCCTCTACAGCATAAATGACAGCTCGGGAAATAATAAACAGGACAATCCCAGAGACGTACTCAATCTTAACGTTAATCCGGGAGACGTTGTTTACCTGTGGGTATATGTTCGAACGATTGACGGCAAGTACTTTGAATTCACTTCGGATACCCCCATCGAGCTGAAGGCTACCAGCACCTCCGACATTCTCGCAAAGCTTGAAAACGCTATTGAGGGACTTGATACCGACGATATCGGCGTGCTTGTTGACAGAGTAAAGACTCTTGAGACAGCGATGGCAGAGGCGGAGAAGGATATCGCGGCGGCTGAAGGCGATATAACCGCTCTTAAGGACGCTTACAAGGCGGCTGACGAAAAGCTCAACGAGCTTATAGAAAAGCTCACCGAGCGTGTGACAAAGCTTGAAGAAAAGGTCGGCGCGGCTGACGTGAACAACGTAAAGGCAAACGCTGACGCTATCGCGGAGGCCCTCAAGGCTATCGAAGCACTTGAGGAGCTTACCGATCTGACGAACAAGGATTCCGCGCTTACAAAGGCTATAGAAGCTCTCGACGCGGCGCTTGATACACTTGAAACCAAGCTTACCGACGCTCTCAACAAGGCGGTAGGCGAGCTTGAAGCAAAGATCGCGGCGCAGATAGATCCCGACGAGCTTGCGGCAGAGATCAAGAAGGTCACAGACCTTATCGACGCACTTGACAACACCTACGCTACCGACAAGGCGGTTGAGGATGCCATCGCGGCGGCAAAGCAGGAAGTGAC
>JAFTKL010000060.1 GCA_017453285.1 Clostridia bacterium
CAAGCCCGTAGTCCGCAATTGGAAGAAGCCGATCACTATCGCGCGTCACGCGTACGGTGACGTTTACAAGTCCACCGAGTTCCGCCCCACCGTTCCCGGCAAGGCTGAGCTTGTGTTCACGGGCGAGGACGGCTCGAGCTTCAGAGAGACTATTTACAACTTTGAGTGCGGCGGCGTGCTTCAGGGGCAGTACAACAAGGACTCCTCTATCCGCTCGTTTGCACATTCCTGCTTCCAGTACGCGATCGACACAAAGCAGGATCTCTGGTTTGCGACCAAGGACACTATCTCGAAGAAGTATGACCAGACCTTCAAGCTGATCTTCCAGGAGATCTTCGACAACGAATACAAGGCTAAGTTCGACGAGCTTGGAATTACCTACTTCTACACTCTCATCGACGACGCTGTCGCGAGAGTTATCAGAAGCGAGGGCGGCTACATCTGGGCGTGCAAGAACTACGACGGCGACGTTATGTCGGATATGGTATCCACCGCGTTCGGCTCGCTCGCTATGATGACCTCGGTGCTCGTTTCCCCCGACGGAAACTACGAGTACGAGGCGGCACACGGCACCGTTACCCGCCACTACTACCGCTACCTCAAGGGCGAGGACACCTCGACCAACCCGATGGCGACCATCTACGCTTGGTCGGGCGCGCTCCGCAAGAGAGGCGAGCTTGACTCCCTGCCCGAGCTTGTAAACTTTGCTGACAAGCTTGAGGAAGCTTGCATCGACACGCTGAACGACGGCATTATGACCAAAGACCTCGTTGGTCTCGTTGACGAGGGCGTCAAGGCTCAGGCTGTCAACTCTATCGGCTTTATCAAGGCGATCAGAGAAAGACTTGAAGCAAAGCTTGCTTGATCTGATAAAACAAAAATATCCCGAACGGTCCGTTCGGGATATTTTTTATTTTTTAATTTTTCTTTTTTTGTTTTTAAGTATCAAGAATGGAACGAAGAATAATATCAAACCCGCAAGGCTTACGGATATTATCGCTGCTGCAACAGCACCGCGCTCCTCTTTCCTTCACTCAGGAACTTCAATTCCGTAATGATCACAAAGAACAACGTATCGCTCCTCGATCCACTGTCTCATATAATCCATCTGCCCGGGGACTGTCATTATCGCTTGAATTGCGGGGGTACTCGGGAAGAATGCCGTCCCCATGATATCCCACCGTTCAAAGTTGCGCTCCATAGCCTCGTGGTATATCGCGTAATAGCCCTTGGGGTTCTCGGGGTCTGCTTTTTCCAGGACATCCTTGATGATAGGTCCTACCTCGTAAAGACGGTTACAGAACATATCCATAAACTCTTCAACTCGGAAGAGGCGTCTGTACCAGGTGTTAACACAAGCTACCCAAGGTGTGCCTGCGGTCTTTCTGACCGAGGAATTCTCGTAATCAATATCGGCATCGGGACGAACGTCCTTATGTCCCGCTCCGAAGTAGTCGGGAACGCATCCTGCGCCCTGGTCGAAGTCCCAGACAGGTCCTGCGTAGAGCTTGCCGTTCGGCTCTTTATAGAAGAAGATACTGCACCAGAACGCGTCCTTATTGGCGAACACCTCTTGGATTATATAATGGTCGATAAAGGAGTCCATATCCATCAGCTCGCACATCTTTTCCCAATCTCCCTCACCGATCGCAACGAAGCATTGATCTATATAGTCTCTTATATAAGCCAGATGCACGTCGGGATCGTACGCGGGGTCTTCATAGTCGGGGAATTTAATGCAGCATACACGGTTATAATCTCTCGATATCTTAAAGCAACGATCGTCATATGAGTGAGCGTGATTTCCGCCGACCTCTAAGAGAAACGCCATCTGCGAGGGATCCTCGTGAAAGCTCTTGTCGTAGTCAATTCTTCCTTTGCCGATATCTATATCGTCGCACATCATAAAGAAGCCGTAGTACTTATTATCAATGTAAACGTCGATATATTCGTGAGTCGTGGTGTATCCCATTCCGTCAAACGCCGCCGACATATCGTAGGCGATCATATTTCGGATAAAGGATTTATCCGCGTGGTTGGATATAAAGTTCCAATTCCTTGACTTGTAGCTCGAGCCGAGCATTCTTACCTGCTCGTCAAACTTCAGCTTGAAGCCCTTCTTTGCGTGCGCCGTCCAGGAGCTCTTGCCTCTTCCGCGTATCTGTGCGGAAAGCTCCTCAAAGCATCCGTCCTCGTCGAGATTACTCAGCGTTACGGTGCAGGGGTTGAAGCTCTTGTCTGCCGCAATTCCCACGCCGTTCAGCGTTATTATCTCAATCGTAGGCACTCCGCTGAGCGAGAGCGGCTCTACGTCAATAACGTAGGTCTTGCCATCCGAGAAAAGATCGTCAACTCTCTCCTGACCTTCTCTGCCGTCGCTCCACTTTCCGTGGGTGTATGCGAGAGGCGCGTCGGGAGCTTTATAGGTTATTGCCTCGCTGACGGGTGCGACAAGCTCCTTCTCGTCTATAAGCTTACCACCCATATAGGTTTCGTAGCGCACGGTGTAGGTCGTCTCTGCGCTTACGAATATAGGAGATAGCGTCACATCGCTTGTGACGATTGCGATTGAGTGCTCCGCGGTCTGCGTGCCGTCGCTCCAACCTGCAAATACGTAGCCATCTGCGGCAACTGCTTTAACGGGAGATGCCGCCTTGCCCTTCTCTACTTTCTGGGTAAGCTCGCCCTCGATCTTTCCGTTTTTCTCAACGGTATAGGAGATGGTGTAATAAACGGGCTCGGGCTCAAACTCACCCAAATTACCCTCCTCGTCCTTTTTGTCGTCTTCGGGCTCGGTTGCCTTATCTGACTCGGTCTCTTTATCTGTCTGCTCGGTATTTTTCTCTGTACCGAGCATCTCGCTTGATTTATCACTTTCCTTAGTATCGTCGTTGCCTACGCAAGAGATCAATGGAAACAACAGCATCGCACCGATAAGCAACAACGCAAGTATTCTTTTAAGATGCATTTTCACCGTTATCATCCTCCTTGTAAGCTCCGTAATATTCGCACAGAACGTCGTAGCGTTCAAACATCCACTCGCGGAAATAATCGATGTGTCCCTTTACCGTCTTGATCTCTGCCATCTTGGGAGTATTGGGCCATATCTTTTGTCCCATTATCTTCCATCGTTTGAAATTGCGCTCCATCTCCTCGTGATACAGCGTGTAGTACGCATCGGGCACAGAGCCGTCCGTGGTCGCTTTCTGAAGCACCTCGGTCAGTATCGGTCCTATCTCGCCAAGGCGAACGCGCACAAGCTCTGTGAACTCCTCGTGCTTAAAGAGTCCTTTATACCAGAAGCTGACACCCGCGATCCACGGAACGCCTGCTTCTTTTCCGCCGTACTTTTCCATTGAATAAGGGATGTCGATTTCGGGTGTGGTATCGTATTGACCTGCTCCGAAAAATCCGTCGACGTTGCCTGCTCCCTGGTCAAAATCCCATACAGGACCCGCGTAGAGCTTACCGTTTGGCTCTTTATAGAAGTAGATACTGCGCCAGAAGCCGTCCTTGTTCATATACAGCTCCTGAATTATGTAGTGATCGACAAAAGAGTCAATATCGATCAGCTCACATATTCTATCCCAATCCTCACCGTTGATCGTCTCAAGGCAGTTCTCGATATACTTCTGGATATATGTCAGATGCACGTCGGGATCATACGCGGGATCGTCGGTCTCGGGGAAGCTGATCTTATACGTACGATTGAGATCAGCCTCTATCCTCATGTAGTCGATACCCTTCTCTCCGGGGTTAGTGTCGCCCACCTCAAGAATATACGTGGTCTTTGCGGGATCTTCGTTGATGTTCTTGTCGAACTCTATCTTTCCGTCCCCCACGTCGACCTTATCGGTCATCATATACATTCCGCAATAGTCGCCGTCGATGAAAACGTCGACAAACTCGTGCTTGACGGTGTATCCCATACCCGAGAGCGACGCGGAAAGATCGTACGCGATCATATTGCGTATGAGCGATTTGTCGCCGTAGTTGGATATAAACAACCAGGTCTTAGACTTGTAATCCGAGCCGAGCATCGATCTCTTCTTATCGAACTTCAATCGGAATCCCTTCTTAGGATAGTTCCACGAGGTATTTCCTCTTCCGCGGATCTGTGCCGTAACGTCCTCAAAGCAATCGCTCTCGTCAGTGTTGAACATCGTCACCGTGCAGCTCTTGTAGTTCTCGCGGCTGATGACTCCTGCTCCGCCGCTCGTATTTATCACGAGCGTGGGAATTCCGAGTGCTATAGGCTCAAGCTTGATCGTGAATTTCTTTCCGTCAGCGACCACAGAATCTGCGCGGTCGCCGCTCTTAGCTCCGTCGCTCCACTCTCCGTAGGTAAATCCAACGGGAGCTTTCGAGAGCGCGAAGCTGACGTAATCGCCAGCCTCGGCGGTCCTTTGGACTGTCTGCAACGTACGTTTGCCCGATTTGACCTCGTATCTGACAGAGAATTTTGTACCGATCTTGACAAACTTAGGAGTTACGGTAAAGCTTTCTTCGACATCTTTATCGCGGCGTACCGCGATCTCCATACCGTCACTCCAGCCTGCGAAAACGTATCCATCATCGGGGATAGCCTTTACGACAGTTGCGTTCTCACCCTTCTTCACCTTTTGTACGAGCTCGCCTTCGATCTTACCGTTTTCGGCGTTCTCGTATCTTAAAACACAATACCCTTCTTGCTCTGCGATGTAATCGGTTGCATCCGGAGCTTGCGCACTTCCTTCAGTATCCTCATTCGGCTTTGAACAGCCGACGAGCACTGACAGAAGTGTGAGAAACACCAATGCGAGAGCAAGTATTTTGGGTGTGAATTTATTTTTCATAAATGAATTCCTTTATAATTTTACGTCGTACCAATCGCACAAGACCAAATAACGCTTTGCAAACCAATCGTTTACGTAGTCTATCTGTCCCTTGACGGTATCTATCTCGCGCAATATCGGTGTGTTGGGCCATACCTGATGTCCCATTATCTGCCAACGCTGGAAGTTGCGCTCCATAGCCTTCTCGTAAAGCGTATAGTACGCATTGTCTACCGAGCCGTCTGTCTTGGTGAGTTGCAAAAGGTTGTTGACAATAGGTTCTATCGAACGAAGTCTTGCTTTGACGAGTTTGACAAACTCCTCGTTGCGCAGAAGTCTTCGGTACCAGGTGTTAGCCGCAGCGATCCAAAGCGAGCCTTCCTTCTTCCCCGAATTGTGTACGTTATCAACGAAATTGATATCACAGTCGGGAGTAGCGTCGTACTGATTGAGACCATACAGATCGTTTGCGTTACCGATGGTCTGGTCAAAATCCCACGCAGGACCTGCGTAGAGCTTACCTCCCGGCTTCTTATAGAAATGAACGCTTCGCCAGAAGCAGTCCTTGTTCATAAACATTTCCTGAAGGATATAGTAATCCACGAAGGAATCGATATCGATCAGCTCGCATATTTTTTCCCAATTCTGATCGCTCAGAGCCGCAAGACATTGATCAAAATAGTCTTCTATATACTTCAGATGAACTTCTGTCTTAAATGCGGGATCGTCGACGTCGGGATAGCTTATGGAATAAGATCTGTTCTTATCGCGATCCTCGGTCCAGCCGTCCTTACCCGAACCGAGTCTGTCGGTCATACCGATCTCGACGATATATCCCATCTCCTCGGGATTATCCGAAATAGGCGTCTCAATGTTGAGTCTGCCCTCGTTCTCGTCTATTCGGTCGCAAAGCAGAAACAGACCGTAATATTCACCGTTAAGATACACGTCGATAAACTCGTGCATCGTGGTAAACTCCATTCCGCTCATCGCCGCCGACATATCGTATGCCATCATATTGCGGATGAGCGACTTGTCACCGTAGTTGGATATGAACACCCAATTCTTGAGCGCATAGTCAGAGCCAAGCATCGACTGCTTTTTATCGAACTTGAGCTTAAATCCTTTCTTGGGATAGTTCCAAGAGCTGTTTCCTCTTCCGCGAATCTGCGCAGAGAGATTTTCGAAGTTCTCACCGTCGCCCGCGTTCGAAAGAGTCACGCGGCAGGTGGTGTATTCGTATTTGGTGGTAATTCCGCTTCCATCCTCGGTATAGATCTCGATGGTAGGAATGTTGTTAAGCGAGCGCGGAACGATCTCGACGATTATCTTCTCACCCTTATCGAGATAGCTTGCAGAGTGCTTTGCACCAAGTGTTCCGTCACTCCACTTATACGTATACGCAAAGGGAGCCTCCGGCGGAACGTACTCGATCTTTTTGCCGGCTTTTCCGCTCAACTTAGAGGTTTCGAGCACCTTCCCGTCCATTCTCACTTCGTACGTCACCGAAAAAGCAGTTCCACTCTTTACAAAGATAGGACTTACCTTTATGTCGGCATATACGTTCTTGTCTGTTCTGGTCGCGCCCGTATCTCCGTCGCTCCAGCCTACGAAAACATAGCCCTTATTCGCAGTTGCTTTTACCTTGCTTCCGTTCTCACCTGCGCGAACGGTCTGCTCAAGCTCACCGGTCAGTTTTCCGTTCTCGCTGTTCTCATAAACGAGCGAGTAATATTTCGGTGTGGCTTCAAAATCATTAAGCGTTCCCTCGGGTTCATCATCACCACCCGAGCTGTTGCCGCACGCCGTAAGGGCGCTCAGCAAAAAAAGCATCGCAAGCATCAAAGAGATAAGCTTGTGAAATTTTCTTTTCATATTTGGATCTCCTTAGGTCAGGTCGTCGGTCGGCACTCCGTAGTAATCACAAATTACAAAATATCTCTCGATCAACCAATCGTGCATATAGTCTATCTGCCCCTTGACCGTCTTTATATTGACGATCGTTGCGGTGTTGGGCCACACGCGCACTCCCATGATCTGCCATCGCTCGAAGTTACGCTCCATAGCCTCTGCGTACTTTGCGTAGTAGCTGTCGGGATTAGTTCCGTCTGTTTCTGCCTTTTTTGCGATTGCCATAACTATCGGGCCACACTCGTACAGTCTTTGAATAAGAAGCTCGATAAATTCCTCATTTCTTGTAAGTCTGCGATACCACGTGTTAGCACACGCTATCCAGAGCTTATCCTTGGTCTTGTTATAGGTAGAGCTTTCAAATCCGAGGTCGGTAGTGGGAGTGGTCTCTTGATTGTAAACGCCGAAGAGGTCGGAAACGTTGCCAAGTCCCTGGTCCATATCCCACAGAGGTCCTGCATAGAGCTTTCCGCCAGGCTTTTTATAGAAGTGAACGCTTCGCCAGAAGCAATCCTTATTCATATAGAGTTCTTGGATTATGTAATAATCGATGAACGAGTCAACATCAATAAGCTCGCATATTTTGTCCCAATCCTGCGCGCTCAGTGCTGCAAGACATTGGTCGACGTAGTTCTTGATGTACTCGAGATGCACATCTGCCTTGAAATTGGGATCGTCAGGGTCGGGGAAGCTTACCGAATAGGATCTGTTCTTGTCACGCGACGCCGAGAAGCTGTCCTTGCCGCTTCCCTGTCTGTCGGTCATACCGATCTCGATGATATATCCCATCTCTGCAGGATCTTCCGAGATTGGCGCGTCAAGCCCGAGTCTGCCTTCCTTCTCGTCTATTCTGTCGCACAGCATAAACAAGCCGTAGTATTCACCGTCAAGGTAAACGTCGATAAACTCGTGCATAACGGTATATTCAAGTCCGTTCATCGCCGCTGACATATCGTATCCGATCATATTGCGGATAAGCGACTTGTCGCCGTAGTTCGAGATAAATACCCAATTCTTTACCTCATAATCCGAACCGAGCATCGACTGCTTCTTGTCGAACTTGAGCTTAAAGCCCTTCTTGGGATATGTCCAAGAGCTGTTTCCGCGTCCTCTGATCAGCGCGCTGACAGCTTCGAAATTCTCGCCCTCGGGCGCGTTGGATACCGACACCGTGCAGGTCTTGTAGTCGTACTTGCTGGTGACTCCACCGCCATCCGCGGTATCGATTTCAATAGTCGGAACATCATTGAGCGCGAGAGGCTCGTAGCTCAGCGCAAAAGTCTTTCCGTCGGCAGATACACCGTCTATTCGATCGGGCGTAGCGATACCGTCACTCCACTCGCCGAAAGTATAAGCCAACGGCAGTTCGGGAGGTATAAACTCTATAAGCTCGCCCGCCTTTGCACTTTTCACAAACTCCTCGCGAAGCACTCCGTTACTGCAAAGCTGATACGTTATGGTATACTCGTAATCAAGGCTGACGAATATGGGAGATACGGTTATATCCTCATATACAGCTTTGTCTTCTCTCGTGGCTTTAAGATATCCGTCGCTCCACTTTACGAAAATATATCCGTTATCGGCAACAGCGGTAACCTTTTGCGCCGCCTCGCCACGCTTTACTGTCTGTGCCGGATCTCCCTCGATTTTACCGTTTGCAGCAGCACCGTAGATGACCTTGTAATATTTATCCTCCGGAACTGCCTCCTCGAGTCCGCCGTTGTTCTCTTCACCCGAAGGTTCCGTAGGCTTCTCGGTAGGCTTTTCAGTTGGCATTTCGGTAGCGTCGGTCGCATCCGTAGGCTCGCTCGGTGCTTCGTTACACGCACAAGCCAAGAGCAATATGAGAGTCGCCATCAAAAGTGCGATAATTCTTTTTGCAAGTATTTTTTTCATACTGTTCTCCTTAGGTTTCTATTCCGTACACCTCGCAAAGAACGTTGTAACGCTCTCTGAGCCAATCGGCAAGATAATTCATCTGCCCCTCTGCCGTGGTGATATCGACTATCACCTGCGGATTAGGCCAAAGGTATACGCCCATGATCTTCCATTTCTCAAAATTACGCTCAATCGCCTTGCCATACTTCGCGTAATATCCGTCTGTCGTTTTTGTGTCAGCGAGTGCCGCCACAGATAAAATTTCGTCCTTGTAGCCGACAAGTCTCTCGCGAAGCAGCTCAACGAACTCCTCGTTGCGAAGAAGTCTTCGATACCAGGTATGTCTGTCGGCTATCCAAAGCTTGCCGCTGTAGATAAGGTCCTGCCTCGGACCGCTCTCGGCACTTCCCTCGGCATATCCGTAATCTACGTTACCCGAGCTTATGTCAAAATCCCACGCGGGACCTGCGTAGAGCTTTCCGTTCGGAGCCTTGTAAAAATAGCAACTGAACTTATAGTGATCGAGGTTTGCAAACATCTCGTTAACTATGTACATATCGACAAACGAGTCGACGTCGATCAGCTCGCATATCCTATCCCAATTTTCCCCGCTCAATGCCGACAGAGCGTCGTTGAGGTAATTGGTGACGTACTTCAGGTGAATTTTGGGGCTGTACGCAGGATCAGACGAGTCGGGAGACTTGATAAGGTAAAGCTTTTCATTCTCAAGCTCCACGTAATCGTATCCCGCCTTGCCCTCCTCGTTTGCTCGCGCGTCAAGCTCGATCAAAAATCCCATCTGCGCAGGATCGTCGTAAAAGCTCTCTCCGATATCCACTC
>JAFTKL010000061.1 GCA_017453285.1 Clostridia bacterium
AAGACCGCGACCGCGAACTTTATCTCGGGTATGATGAAGTCCGTACCTCCGCTTGACGAGGTGTTCAATATGGCAGGTATGCAGCTTCCCACTCTTCTTGGAAAGAAGATAGAGGGCGATACCCCTTCTGCTGAATAATTGCATAAAAAAAGCAAGCCGGCTCATTGAGTCGGCTTGCTTTTTATGATCTTAATCTTTGAAGTGCTGTCTTTATATCCTCAAGTGCCTCTTGCGGTGATGAAGAATTCCTTACCGCTTGCTCGATAGGGCAAGCTCCGTCGCCTGCGCGATTGATTATATACGGTACGAGCTTGCCGTAGGAATAGATTATCCCGTAACTGTCAAGCACCTGCTTTGCACTCTCGCTGAGGGTAGATGCAAATAGCGAGTCGGGTGATAGAATGACATAGAGATACGCCGCGCCTGCTCCAACCACTTTGTCGGCACCTGAGAAGCCCTTGAGACACTTATTCTGCTCGATAAGCTCAAGAAGAGGAGCAACTCCGCGCTTGGTGGAGGACAGCATCTCGCTATCCGAGAGAAAAACGCAGGTGTAACTGCATTCTTCAAGAAGCTTTTTTGCCCGCTCGATCACCAGGAATACCTCTCGGCTATCTGCTCAAGAAGCTCGCGGATGGGGAGCGACTGCGGGCAGATCTCCTCGCAGGCTCCGCACTTGATGCAAGCGTCGGGAGTTGCGCTGTCGGCAGGCTGATTTTCCTTTGCCTCGCGGCGAGTGATCTTTGCGGCGAGATAGTTGTTGTAGTTTGCAAATACGTAAGGAATCTTTATTCCTGCGGGGCATCCGTCAACACAGTATTCGCACTTGGTACACTGTATCTGTCTGACTCTGCGTATCGTCTCGCGCAAGTCCTCGGTGGCATTCATTTCGGTCTCGCTGAGCGGAACGAAGTCGCGCATCGTGGAGATGTTGTCGTTCATCATATCCATATTGCCCATTCCCGAAAGCACCATAACTACCTCGGGGAAGCTTGCGGCATAGCGGATAGCGAAGGATGCCTGACTTCCGTCGGTCAGCTCCGAGAGCTTCTTTGCCGCCTCGTCGGGCAGATTTACAAGCACGCCGCCCTTGACGGGCTCCATTATAAGCACCTTTTTGCCGTGCTTGACGGCAACGTCGTAGCACTTTTTGCTCTGCACTCCGGGATCGTCGTAGTCAAGGTAGTTGAACTGAAGCTGTACCGCCTCAATGATATCACCCTGCTCGGAGAGTATCATATCAAGCACGTCGGCTGTATCGTGGAAGGACATCGCGATGTGTTTTATCCTACCCTCATCCTTGAGCTGTTTTACGGTCTCGAAGGTCTTGCAAGCCTTGTGCTTTTTGTAGTTGGTCGCGTTGAGCGTATGGAAGAGATAAAAGTCGAAGTACTCAACTCCGCAACGATCAAGCTGATCCATAAAGAAGGGGCGCACGTCAGCTTCGGTCTCAAAATAGGGGTGAGTGAGCTTGTTTGCAAGCAGGAATTTTTCTCTCGGATATCTTGCTGCAAGGCAGTCGCGGATAGCGAGCTCGCTCTTGCCGCCGATATATCCGTGCGCGGTGTCAAAATAGTTGAAGCCTGCGTCGATAAACGCATCTATCATTCTGTTGAATTCCTCGTAGTCTACCGCGTCGCCCTTCATGGGGAGCCGCATACATCCAAAGCCGAAGTTTTTCTTGATCTCGGGAAAGCTCATTGTGTTTTCTCCTTTAATTTATCTTTTTTTCTGAAATAAGCATATACGGGGATCGCAAATATGGGGAAGAGAGAGCCTATGAGAAGCCCGATCTTCATACCGATCTGCTCGCCGCTAAGACCGAGTCTTGCTGCAAGCTCAAGTATCTGAACGTTCTCGATCGCAAAGTCCGTGATAATTCCGACGAGCTGAGGACCGAAGGAAGCGCCGAGGTCACCGCCTGATGCCATAAGCGCGTATATAAGCACTCCGCCAGTGGGGAAACGGTCTGCGGCTATGATAAGGCTACCGGGCCAGAGCATTGAGACGCAGAAGCCGGTGAACGCGCAACCGATAAGTCCGATGATAGCAAACGGCGAGAGTGCCGCCAGGAGATAGCACACCGATGCGCCTATCGCGCCAAGCAGAAGCGCGCGCGACGCGTGCTTGCCGATCTTAGAATAAAGGCTACGTCCAACTCCGAGCGCCGCACCGAACATAGCAACGCCGCAGATGTCTCCAAGTGCCTTGTTGATGCCGAAAGATGCCTCGAGATATCCCGACGCCCACTGCGCCATAGTACATTCAGCCGCTCCGCCGAGGAAGATGGCGAGCATACAAAGCCAAACGGTTTTGTTTTTCAAAAAGTTGACCGCGCCAGAGGTTTTCTCGGGTGTCTGCATTTCGGGGATCTTCGTGCCTGCGAAAAGAATTGCCGAGGTCAGCGGTATAAGTGCTGTGATCAGCGTGAGATACTGCCAGCTTTCCGACTTGAAGATAAGCAGGAACACGGTTGCGAATATTGCCACGATGACCACGCCCCAGGCGTAGATCGAATGGAGCTTGCTCATCTCTCTGTCGGGGTCGTCGGCAGGTATTGCCGCGATGACGGGGCTGATAAGCACCTCTGCGAGTCCCGATGCCGCCGAGAATATCACCGTACCTATCACGAGTCCGAGATAAACGCTTGCAGGGAAGAGCACCGGTGCGAGCGCGTAGAGCACAAGACCTACGACCGCAAGCACGGGCATAATTTTTACCGTCAGCGGAATATTGAACTTGTGAGAGAAAAACGAGAATATGAGGTCGATTATAAGCTGAGTAAAGAAGTTTATCAGCACTAACATTCCGAGAAGGGAGAAAGAGATGCCGTAAAGATTACGAAACGTCAAAAAGAGAATGGGCGGGAGATTTCCTACCACTGACATAGATATGTTCGAAGAGTAGCACGCCGCGCGCAGACGTGCGTATTGGTTTTTCATTGTGGGGCCTCGCTGTAGTCTGTATTTCGGCAATCGCCGACTTAAATAGTATAGCACAAAGAGAGGTCAAAGTCAATAATAGCGCGCAAAAATAAAAAAGTGTGCAGAACTAAAAAAGCAGGGGCTTTCAGCACAACACCATAAATTCATTATATCACAGATTTTTGTCGCTGTCAAGCAAAAAATGAGCAAAGCGCACAATTTCTACGAAATAAATAAAAATTAGTTGTGAAGTTTTTACAAATTGCCATATTGCAAAATGCAAAAAGATGTGGTATACTATAGGTGAAGAAAGGAAGGTACAAGCCCATGAAAAACTGATCTTCAGACCATAGGTTAATGACAGTGCAAAACGGTTCGGTGTGAGTTTAGAAAATTTGGGGAAAAATGAACACGGCGGTGCTACGCATTACATAAATAGGAGTAGAAATTTTAGAAGCTAACAGGATAAAAAGAGAACTCTGTTAGGAGTAAAAGAAGAGTTCAGTGGAGTTAAGTGAGTTAAAATTTTGAGCCGTTTGTGTGAGAGTCAAAACCGAAGGTCAAGAAAACTTCGCCTTTTGCAGTGAGTACAAAAAAACAAAGGTTGCTCTACTTTGAGAGCTGTGTGTTTGTGTTTGGGGATTGTAGTGAAGGCAGAAGGTAGACTAAGAAAAGGAGGATAACAAAAGATGTTAGATATCAAGAACGAAGAGAGATGACCCTTGGGTGCGGATTTACAACCTGCATTCAAGGGTCATCTCTCTTTTTATACTATTTTATATCCTACCCTTGACAAAAGGGGGAGTATGTGATATACTTTTGGTAAGTAAATATTTCGCAGCTCGGTTCTGCTTGCATATATTGGCAGATGAGAGGGAAGTTCGGTGAAAATCCGTCGCAACCGTCATTACCGTAATTAGAACCAAGGCTCTATAAGTCGGAATACTCACCGGGCGCGAGTGGTTTAGTGCATTTTTGGACATGAAAAATGAAGCCGCATTCATATTCTCGCAGGGAATCTGTCTCTGGGGGTCTGTTGTTGCGTTCTTTGTCCTTATTGGCAAAGGACGTTATTTTTTTGGAGGACTTATGTTAAATAGAGTCTATAGCAAAGAGGATGCGATATCCCTCTTGAAAAATAAAAGTGAAGAGCTTTCGCATGCGGGCGAGCAAAGATTTCCGCGACGCTCGGATTTCTCTGACGAAGAGGTCAACGCAATAAAGTCTTATCTCGGACCTTGGCCGCGTGCACTTGAGGCGGCGGGGCTGAAAGAAAAGCGCGAGGACGGGAAAGCCGAGAGAGTGCTTGAAAAAAGAATTCGCGCGAAGCGTGCGAGAACGAACGAAAAGATAGCACGCAAGCAAATTGAAAACCGATAAGTCACCGCACGTGCGGTCTTATATATATATAACGAAAAGAGGAAACGAAAATGAAAAGAATTTTAGCAATTATCGTAGCAAGCCTGATCTGTCTTAGCGCGCTCTTCAGTCTTTCTGTGTTCGCAGAGGAAGAGGCAAAGATCAACGTAAAGGTCAGCGTTACGACAAAGAACTCGATCAAGGCAGGACTCGTAAGCGTAGCTGTTGGTGACGAGGACGGCGACGGCGCTATCACTATAAGCGATGCACTTTACGTTACCCACAAGTTCCACTGCGTAGACGGTGTTTCGGGCTACGCGGCAGAGGAAAGTGAATGGGGACTCAGCCTCGTTAAGCTTTGGGGCGACGATAGCGGTAATTTCGGATATTATCTCAACCACAAGCCCGCGATGAGCCTTGCTGACCCCATCAAAGAGGGCGACGTTGTAAGCGCGTGCATCTACACTGGTACGTACCCGGGCCTCGAGAGTTATACTTATTTTGACCAGGACACCGTCACGGTAAGCGAGGGCGGAAGCGTTACTCTCACGCTTATGAAGATAAGCTACGACGAGAACTTCAATGCAGTCTCCACCCCCGTACCTAACGCCAAGCTCACGGTTGGCGAAGCCGCTTGGAATGACTATAAGACTGACGAGAACGGAAAAGTTACTTTCTCTCCCGAGTGGACCGCAGAAATGGCAGTAAGCGCAAAGACAGATGACGAGAGCATCATTATGCCCGTGTGCAAAGTATGGGTGGATGACGTTCCCGAGAATAGCGATACAAGCATTCCCGATGGATTTATCACACCTGATGCAACCAAGCCTGCCGCTACCGATAAGGATGGTAACACCGTTACCACCGATAAGGACGGCAACAAAGTCACCGATAAGGGTAACGCAGGCTCGAACGAACAGAAGGGCGGTTGCGGTGGCTGCGGTAGCACCGTGGGCGGCATTTCTGCTATCGTAATTGCTATTATCGGCGCATCCGTATGCGCTATTAAGCGCAAAGAGCGCGACTAATGAAAAAAACACACAAGCTTATCGTATGTTTGCTCCTGTTCGCTTTTCTGCTACCTATTCTGTCCGTGTCGGCAGAGAATAGTGATAACACGGCAGAGCGAGCGAGATCCGAGCTTGATCGTGTGCTTGACGCAGAGATCGCCAAGAGTGCGAGCGGAAAGGCTGAAGGGTGGATCGCAAACGAACTGTGCGAGAGCATCGGGCGCGGCGGTGAGTGGTATATCTTCACGCTCGCGCAGATAGGCGGATACGATCTTTCTGCTTGCGAGAGCGCGATGCTTGAGTATCTCGACAGCCACACGATTGGCGCGGCGACCTCAAAGCAGAAGTTCGCGCTCTGCCTTGCCGCGCTCGGAAGTACCGATGCTTATATTTATAGGACGCTCGAGGAAACGATAGGCAAGCTCGGTGTGATGAGCTACGCTTACGGTCTGCATCTGCTCAATAACAGCTACGAAAGCACGGCGATCACCACGGATGCGGCGATAGACAAGCTTCTTGAGTTTCAGCTCTCGGACGGCGGCTGGTCGGTCAGCGGATCTGTCTCTGACGTCGACGTCAGCGCGATGGTGCTGCAGTCGCTTGCTCCGCACAAGGATAACGAAAAAGTCGCGCCTTCCATCGAGCGCGCGCTCGGATTTCTGTCCACGGCACAGCTTGAGGACGGCGACTACAAGAGCTACGGAGTTGCGAATCCGCAGAGCGTGGCGCAGGTGATAGTCGCACTTTCCTCGCTCTCGATAGATCTCGCGAATGACCAGCGTTTTATCAAGAACGGCAACAGCCTGCTCGACGGAATGCTCAAGTATGCGACGAAGGACGGATTTGCAAGCAAAGAGGGCGCCGAGACGAGCTACACGGCAACCGTGCAGAGCTGTTACGCGCTCGTCTCTTACCTTAGAATGCTCGACGGTCGTGCGTCGCTCTATATTCTTGATAACTGCGATCCCGAGCATCTTCGGACCGAGAGTGCGACCGAGACTGACACGGCGAGTGAAACTGATGCGGTAGACGAGGCAGAAAAGGAGAGCTTTCCTACCTATAAGCTCATCTGCCTGTGTGTCATAGCCATCGTTGCTCTCGTGATCTGCGTTTTGCTTTTGGCACTCGGCAAGAGAAATATAAAGAACTTCATCGCTCTGATCGTCGCGGCGGCAGTCTGCGCGGCGTTCATTCTGCTGACCGACTTCAAGCGACCCGAGGATTACTACGGCGAGCAGATCGTCAAGGATGATCCGATAGGAAGTGTTACGTTGACGATACGTTGCGATACGGTCGCGGACGAGCTCGAGAATGAGGAATACACGGACGGAGTGATACTCGACTCTGTCAGTATGACGCTCGGGCGCGGTGACAGCGTTTACAGCATTTTGCTTGACGCGTCAAAACAATACAGACTTCAAATAGAAAACAACGGAACTGAGGATCGAGCGTACATCGCAGCGATCGAACATATTTACGAATTTGAATACGGAGATCTTTCGGGCTGGACCTACCGCGTGAACGGAGAGGACGCGTCGGTCGGTTGCTCGGAGTACGCGCTCTCGGACGGCGACGTAATCGAGTGGATATACACGCGCGAGCTCGGAAAAGATCTGCGATAAGGCGAGAGGGAAGGAAATGCGAGACTTTGAGAATACGAACCCGATAGTTGTAACGGTATATTTTTTTGCTGTGTCGGGAATTTGTATGTTCGTCTCGCATCCGATCCTTCTCGCTCTTTCTTTTTTCGGTGCGCTTGGGTATTTTATTTCGCGGCACGGAGCGCGCAAGGTGGGGCTTCATCTTGCGATGCTCGCCTTTTTGCTCACCCTCGCACTGATCAATCCGCTTGTGTCGAGCGCGGGAGCGACACAGCTCTTTTTTATCAACAATTCTCCCGTAACGCTTGAGGCGACTCTATACGGCATCTTTGCTTCGGGCGCGGTAGTAGGAGTTATATATTGGTTCTTGTCCTACACCGAGATAATGACGAGCGACAAGCTGCTCTACGTTCTCTCACGGCTCTCGCCGAAGCTCTCGCTCGTGCTATCAATGGCACTCAGGTACGTTGCGCTTCTCGCGGCACAGCGAAAGAAGATAAGGCAGACGCAGATAGCGCTCGGGCTTTATTCTGACGGAAACATTATCGACCGCGTGCGCGGCGAGATGCGAGTTTTCTCGGTGCTCGTCAGTTTTGCGCTCGAGAACGGCATCATTACCGCCGACAGTATGGCGGCGCGCGGCTACGGAAGCGGCAGGCGCACGAGCTTCGCGATATTTAAATTCAGCTCGCGGGATATATTCACCCTCGCGCTGATTCTGATATTTTTCGCGCTTACAGTTGCATCTATGGCGACGGGCGCGCTTGATTTTGAATTTTACCCGTACCTCAGTCCGATAAAGACGGACTTGTGGGCGGTCATCGGATATATATCCTACGGTATGCTTGTATTGCTGCCTACTTTTGCCCAAATGGAGGAAAGAGCGAGATGGAAATACTTAAGATCGAAGATCTGAGCTTCTCATATCCCGGGAGCGAGTCGCGCGTGCTTGACGGCGCGAGCTTTTCACTTCTTGAGGGAGAGCTTTGCGTGCTTGCAGGCTCGACGGGTAGCGGAAAATCCACTCTTTTGCGCCTTATCAAGCGCGAACTTTCCCCGAGAGGAGAGAAGAGCGGTCGCGTGATATTTGAAGGTCGCGAGATTGAAGAGCTCGACGCACGCGAGGCGGCAAGCGCGATAGGATTTGTTATGCAGAAGCCCGAGCAGCAGATAGTATGCGACACAGTTTGGCATGAGCTTGCATTCGGACTTGAAAATCTCGGGCTCTCACGCGCGGATATAGCGATCCGCGTCGCCGAGATGGCAAGCTACTTTGGGATTGACGCGTGGTACGACAAAAAGGTGAGCGAGCTTTCGGGCGGACAAAAGCAGCTTCTCAATCTTGCGTCGGTAATGGTAATGCGCCCGAGACTTCTGCTTCTTGACGAGCCGACCTCACAGCTCGATCCGATCGCGGCGACCGAATTTATGCACACGGTGCGCAAGCTCGTAAACGATCTCGCGCTCAGCGTGATAATAGTCGAGCATCGGCTTGAGGAGATAATTCCGCTGTGCGATCGACTCGTGCTTTTAGATGGCGGCAGAGTGCTCAAAAGCGGCAGCCCGCGCGAGGTCATCTCGACTCTTGATCGCGACTCCGAGTCTATTATGGCTATGCCAATCAGCGCACGCATCGCGCATAAGCTCGGATTTAGGGGTGAATGCCCGATCAGTATGCGCGAGGGCAGAGAATGGCTCAGAGCAAACTGTCAAAACTTTATACGAAGCCTTGAAGCAAAAGAGACTGAGAGCAGCGGCGAGCTCGCACTTTCGTTTGAGGGGGTCTGCTTCAGATACGACAAGGCTCTGCCCGACGCGCTTGCTTCGCTCGATCTTGAAGTGAAGGTGGGAGAGATATTCTGCGTGCTCGGCGGCAACGGCTCGGGCAAGAGCACCGCGCTCGGTGTGGCTTCGGGAACTCTCAAAGCCTACTCGGGTAAGGTCAAGGTTTTTGGCAAAAAGCTCTCGGACTACAAAAACGGCAGTCTTTATTTCGAATGCCTCTCGCTTCTGCCGCAGGACGTGCAGAACGTGTTTTTAAAGAACAGTGTAAAGGAAGAGCTTGAGGACGCACGCGCGGATATCTCGGCACTTCCGTTCGATATCTCGCACCTGCTCTCGCGCCACCCCTACGATCTTTCGGGAGGCGAGCAGCAAATAGTCGCGCTTGCAAAGGTGCTTGCGAGAAAGCCGCGCCTTTTGCTCCTCGACGAGCCGACGAAGGCACTTGATGCGGCAAAAAAGCAGGCGTTCGTCGAGCTTCTGCGGCACCTCAAGGCTGACGGAATGACAATACTCATAGTCACCCACGATGTCGAGTTTGCCGCAAGTGTGGCAGACAGATGCGCGCTCTTTTTCAGAGGAGAGGCGGTATCGTGCGCCGAACCGACGAGATTTTTCTCGGATAACAATTTCTATACCACATCGGCGCGCCGTCTCTCGCGCTCGCACTACGACAGAGTGGTCACAGAGGACGCTCTGCTCGCGCTTTGCAGGCTCAACGGCAGAGCAGAGGAGGGCGCGAGATGACCGTGATAAAAAATCAGATTCTCCGCCGCGCGCTCGGTATCATACTTCCGTTCGCGCTCATTCCTGCCGTGATCATCCTCGGCGCGATCTTTCTTGAAGAAAAGCGACACCTCGTGATCTCGCTCGGTGTGACTCTGCTGGCTCTTTTGCTTTTCTGGAGCGGATTTGAACGACGCGAGATGGGCGGCAGACGCTCGGTTCTGCTCGCGGTTATGGTTGCGCTTTGCGTGATCGGCAGAATGATCCCGATATTCAAACCCGTAACGGCGATCGTAGTCATCGCGGCAATCTATCTTGGCAGTGAGGCAGGCTTTGCCTGCGGTGCGCTCGCGGCACTCATTTCGAATTTTATGTCAAGCCAGGGACCGTGGACACCCTTTCAGATGCTCGGTTGGGGACTTATCGGTCTTATCGCGGGCTATCTTGCGCACCCACTCGCAAAAAGCAGGATCGCGCTCGTGATCTACGGCGTTATCTCGGGACTTGCATTTTCAATGATAATGGACGTGTGGTCGGTGATCCACTACAACGGACTTTTCAACTTTGAGCTTTATCTCTTGGCACTACTCGAGTCTCTGCCGCACACCGCGATCTACGCGGCCTCAAACGTGATATTTCTTTTCTTTATGGCAAAGCCGTTTGGCGACAAGCTATCAAGAATTAAAATAAAATACGGCGTTTGAGATAGACAAAGCGCGAAAAGTATGATATAATTTAATTACTAACCATAGGAGGCGTGACAATGGCAGGATGTGTTTCGAGTGAGCGTATACTCTTGAAGCTTGACGAATATCTCAATAAAAACGATTACGTATCAGCGGAGCGACATCTGCGCTATTGGCTGTCTGAGGCAAGCGCAAATCGCGATCTGCGCACAGAGCTCCTTGTGAGAAACGAGCTGATGGGGCTTCTGCGCAAGCTCTCGCGCAAGAGCGAGGCGATCGAGTGTGCAGAGAGCACGCTCGCGCTTATCGAAAAAGAGGGCATCTCCTCGCAGGTCGGCGCGGCTACCTCCTTCCTCAATGCCGCAACCGTCTACAAGGCTTTTGGCGAGGCAGAAAAGGGAATGTCGCTTTTCTACCGTGCACGCGAGATCTACGAGCGCGAGCTTGACGCGCATGATTCGCGCCTTGGCGGACTTTATAACAATATGGCGCTCGCGCTTGTCGACCTTTCTCGGTTTGACGAGGCGAGAGAGCTTTACCGCCGCGCTATCGGGATAATGATGGCAAACGGCGGTCAGCTTGAGGTGGCTATCACCTATCTGAATATGGCAAGCGCGGCTGAGAGTGAGCTTGGACTCCTTGAAGCAGACGAGACGATCGCACAGCTTCTTGAGAAGGCTCGCGAGCTTCTTGAGGGCGAGCGCGAGCGCGACGGATATTACGCATTCGTTTGCGAGAAGTGCGCCTCGGTGTTCGACTATTACGGTCAGTTCCTTTACGCAAAGGAGCTGCAGGACCGCGCAAGGAGGATATATGAAGGGACTTGAGCTCTCGCGCCGTTTTTATCATGAATGCGGCGAGCCGATGCTACGCGAGCAGTTTGGCGATATTCTCGGGCTTTTAGCGGTAGGACTTGCGGGGAGCGGTTCGGAGTGCTTCGGCTACGACGATATTTATTCGCAGGACCACGATTTTGAGCCGGGATTTTGCATTTTTCTGCCCGACGAGTCGATAGTTGACCGCAAGACTGCATTTGCGCTCGAGCGCGCGTATTCAAAGCTCCCAAAGGAATTTATGGGCTATCGCCGCTCCTATCTCTCGCCCGTCGGCGGAGAGAGACACGGCGTGATAAGAATAAGCGATTTCCTTTACGATCGGACGGGATGCGCGGACGGTCGCATAACTACCGAACAGTATTTTGGTATTCCCGAGCAGGCACTTGCAGAGGTCACTAACGGAGAGATATTCTACGACGGACTCGGACAGATCACCGAGATCCGCGCGCGACTTGCGTATCTGCCCGACGACGTAAGACTCAAGCGGCTTGCGGGAAATCTCTTGCTGATGGGGCAGGCGGGGCAGTATAACTACAATAGATGCGTAGCGCGCCACGACAGCGCGGCGGCACAGCTCGCAATCTTCGAGTTTGTCAAGGCGGCGCTCGCGGTCATATTCCTTGTCAATAAGCACTACGCACCCTACTACAAATGGAGCTTCCGCGCGCTATCCGAGCTTGAGCGGCTATCCGAGCTTGCAAAGCCTCTCGAGTATCTCATCTCGAGCGGAAATAGCGAGAGCGAGCGCTCAAAAAAGAGCGAGATTGTCGAGCAGATTTGTCGCGATATCGCGCTTGCGATGAAAGACAACGGTCTTGTAACTGCCGAAAGCAGCTCTATGGAGGAGCTTGCATATTCGGTCAACTCGCTTATCGCTGACTCAAAAGTGAGAAATTTGCATATACTTTACGCGATATAAAAGAAAAACTGCGTTGGGACTGAAGCAAAGACGCAGTTTTTTGTTATAGTTAAATAAATTGAGTATAAAATTTTGTTTATTTTGTGCATTGTATCTAAGTTATGTGTATGGTATAATGTAATTGTCTAAAACAGATTTAAGGAGGGCTGCCGTGAAAAGATCCGTAAAAAACTTAATACGCTTGATATCCTTATCACTTATAGTTATTCTCTTTAATTCTTGCTCCGGGTGTGCGGGTTGTAATTTCTCCGCATTGTTTGATATAGTCGTCCCCGATGCCACGGAAAACGGAGATGCTACTGCTGCGGAAGGCTCGTATACAAACTCCGAGTCAGAGAGCGAAACAGAGCTTGAAAAACCCACGGAAGAGCCCACCGAAGAACCCACGGAGCCGCCTTTGCCCTCGATCAGCGAGGATATTTTTGATATGATACAGTACGATGCTGACAGCATTAAGAATGCTGTCTCGGACAGTACTGAAAGGAATTTTTTGAGAAGCCTGATAGGTATTGCTCCAAGGGGAGATAATTGGGATCAAGCTTGGGAAAAAATGTTGTATGAATTCGATGTTCCGGATATCACGACCGATAGTGATACTGTACGTGTTACGGGGGCTTGGTCGTATGATAATGGGCACTGCCTTTCCATAAGCTCTTATTCTTATGCTGATCAAAAAAGAGCCGAAAATATATTTACAAATTTCGATAGTGAGATCTACGTTCTCGACGGAGCGACGCTTGATGAACAACGATGCAAAGATTCAATATACATAGTAATTGGATTTCACGGACACGGATGTTATCCCGGATTTAGAAAAATTGTATCAGCCACAATGGAAGAGGGAAAATTAACGCTTTCAATTTCTGTTACTAAGTATTATTCAACCGATGATTCGGATGCAGGTGGCTGCGCGGTTATCGAGTTGGATAAGGCATCAATAAGCGGAGATATTACCGAAGTAAACATGGAATACTGCAATAAGGTCTTTGATTTTCACATTACCCGTAATTCCGACGGTGGAAAGATTGAAGAAACAAGCTTTTGGAACGAAAAGGTAACAGCTTGTGAAAGAATGTTCTTCAAGCTGCGCGATTGGTCGGCATGGATACCCGAATGCGAGTTTGATTATACTATTGAGATCATCGAAAGGGTTATTGTCGGATACGGAGATGAAGAGCATTATGCTATGCCTATCTACGAATTTACAGGAGAAAAGCGTACTCTCCTATATAACTCAGAGCTTGGTGTTTGTGTTGAGGATGACCGCTCGCTGACGCTGAATGAAGAAGACAAGGCTCTTATAAATAGCTTCATTGATTAAAACAATAACAAAAAAGACGGCTAAGCCGTCTTTTTTGTTATGTATAAAGTTAGTTTATATATCCTCAGCCAAGGCCCTTCGCTTTTGCCATCTTCCTGCGAGAAAGTAGATCATACTCGGGATCGCGTAGCCGTAGGGCGCGAGTCCGTAACCAAGCACGAAGCCGTAAAAGCCCCAGCCGAAGTAAATTCCGAAGAGCCAGCTAAGACCGATACGGAGCACCACTCCGTCGAGAAGTGCCAGCACCATAGAGAGCTTCGCGTTGCCTATTCCCTGAACGAACGCGCCGCTGCCGCGCATTACTGCAAAGGCAGGGAACATCCAGAGTATCGCTCTGATGAATTCGTGCGACATCCCGTGGACGAGCGGATCGTCCGAGAATATCATAAACAGCTGCTTGCCGAGCGTGATGTAGAGTATCATAAAGAATACCGTCAGCGCGACCGAGAACATCCACGCGACGCGGACGATCTTTTTGGCTCTGTCGGGCTTTGCCGCGCCGATATTTTGGCTGATCATCGGAACTGCGGCGTACTGAATACCCTGCGAGATCTTGTTGACGATATCGTCAATTCTCACACCTACGCCAAAGGTCGCCGATGCGACTACGCCGACGTCGTTGATCATAGCGTTGACCACGAGCATCGAGAGATTGATGCATCCCGACTGTATAGCCATAGGCGTGCCGAGGCTTGCGATCATACCGATGTACCTCAGCTTTGGAACAAAACTCTCGCGTCGAAAGTCAAATCCGAACGATTCTTTCTTTTTGAAAAGATAGAAGAGCGAGAAGATAAAGGACACCGCCTGACCGATGATGGTCGCCCACGCCGCCCCCGCAACGCCTAAGCCCAGAATTCCCGTGAAGATTATATCGAGCACGAGGTTTGTTGCCGATGCGATACCGATAAAGAGAAAAGGTCGCTTTGCGTCTCCCATTCCGCGAAGAACGGCAGAGACCATATTATATCCTGCGGTGAATATCAGACCCACCGAGCAGATAACGAGATAGTCGCGCGCCATATCGCAGGACTCTGCGGGGATCTTCATCACGTCAAGGATCCAACTCTGCGCCGCGATCATTATAGTGGTGAATATCAGCGCAACTGCGGCGATGAAGCCAAATAGCGTGCCGATGACGTCGTTCATCTCCTTGCGCTTGCCTGCGCCCATCGCTTGCGCGAGAAGCACCTGACCCGCGTTTGAAAATCCGAGGCAGACCATCGTTGCGAAGTTCACGATCTGACTGCTCTGCGAGACCGCCGAGAGACCTGCCGTGCCGACGTACTCGCCGACGATTATCATATCTATCGTGCTGTAAAGCACCTGAAGCGCGTTCGACGCCATAAAGGGAATGGCGAAGAAGAATAATTGCTTTGCTATATTTCCTTGTGTAAAATCCTTCGAAATGCTTTTTGCACTCAAGTCTATCATCTCCTTTTCTTTGACCGTGAGTATTATAGCACAAAACTGCAAAAAAGTCAAGATAACTAAAAATAAAGGATACGGAGACGAGCTCCGTATCCTTTTTTTAGATATGTTTTTTTAGTTCAGACGATTAGTCCTTCTTCTTGAGAACAACTGCGCATCCAAGAACAGCAACTACGCTTACAACGAGAGCAGAAGCGGTAACGAAGCTTCCGCAACCCGACTTTTCAGTGGGCTCGGTAGCACCTGCATTGTCCTCGGTCGCCTTGGGTTCCTCTGTGGGCTCTTCTGCCTTAGCAAGACCTGCGATGGCAGCGGTGAGGTCTGCAAGAACCTTAGCTGCATCCTCTTCGGTAGCCATTCTGTCAGACTTGAGGGCGTTAACTGCGTTCTTTGCGTCAACGAGCTTCTGCCAGGACGCTTCGGTGTAATCAGCCTTTGTGAGTTCCTCGATCTCTGCGAGCTTCGCATCGATCTCGGTGTAGTCAGCGTACTTCTTGAGTGCGGCAACAGCAGCCTCGAGAGCAGCCTTGAATTCTTCAGCATCAGCTACCGAAATGGTAGATGCCTTGGTAGGCTTGCAAGCTTCGCGGATATCGTCTACTACAGCCATAAGCTCGGTGAGTCCATCGGGATGATAATCAGCGTCGGTAACGCTTTCCCACTTCTCAACGAGAGCCTTGAGCTCGTCAACGTTAGCCAGCTTCTCGAGTCCTGCGATAGCCTTGTCAATCTTAGCGATCATATCAGCGGAGCTCTTTTCGCCGACCTCGCCGTCAGCAATAGCCTTTTCAGCTTCGCGGAGAAGGTCGTTGAGGACCTTGTAGCTATCGGAGGTATATACCTCTCTGTCATACTCAGCGATAGTAGCATCTACCTTAGCCTTGAGAGCGGCAGAGTCAGCCTTCTTGTCAAGTGCATCAGCTGCAGCCTTGAGAGCGGTAAGAGCGGTATCTACTTCAGCGGCGGTAGAGTTTACGTTATCCTTAACTGCCTTTGCAGCTGTGAGAGCCTCGGTAAGAGCAGTCCAGGTAATAGTGGTGTAGTCAGCAGCGGTAAGAGCCTCGCACTTAGCGATCTCTGCTGCGAGAGTGTCAAGCGCAGGCTTCTTAGCAAGAGCAGCCTGAGCGTCGGTAAGAGCCTTAGCGGCATTGTTTACGGCACTCTGCTTGGACTTAGTATCAGCTGCAACTGCCTTAGCATCAGCGAGAGCCTTTGCGAATGCATCCCAGGTAATAGGAGTGTATTCGTCGCCCTTATCTTCGAGTGCCTTAGCTGCGTTGATAGCGGTGTTAAGTGCGGTGAAATCTACGTTCGCAAGAGGAACGAGTGCATCTGCAGCGTCCTTGAGAGCCTTAGCCATATCGGAGAGCGCGTCGGAGGCGTCCTTCTTTTCCTCAAGGAAGGGAATAGCGGTGTCAAGAGTGAGCTTGAACGTATCCCAACCTGCAGTGTAGTCATCCTTCGCGTAATCCTTGACCTCTGCGATAACGTCGCGGAGCTCGGTGTATCCTTTGTTAACGGGAACGTCGTATTCCATATCAAAGAAGATACAGCCGGATGTCCAGGTGTTAGAGGTGAACTTGGGATTTCCTGTGTATGCGCCAAATCCCATCATCATCGGGAATTTGGACTTGAGGAAGCTTGAAACGTTACCCGAGTAACCGGGGATAATGGTATCGCCGTTAGCCGAGAATGCAAGGACTTCGTCTTTTTCGACAACTATGTTGTACTCACTTACGTCAAACTTAATGAATTTGAAGATTCCAGAGGTGTTGGGAGTAAGACCGTACTTTTCAGCGTTGATCTTAATTGTGTAGGAGTTTACGGGAGCGGAGTTTGTGAGTCCGTCTCTCTTGAAGGTAGAGATGGTGAACTTGAAGTTACCGTCAGCGTCAGCCGCGAGAGTCTTCTTAATGGGAAGAGTGATGCTGCGCATACGGGTGCCTGCCATAAGATTTTGGAATGCTGCGTTTACGGGAGTGAAGGGAGCAACGCTGGGAACCCAGTCAAGAGTAGCCGCGCCGTCTTTCTCAAAGAGAGCCTTGAGATCAGCAAATACGTCCTCGGGCATATATCTCTTGGTATCGTAATAGGTGAAATCGATCTTTTCGGTCGTCTCGGGCTCTTCCTCGTCCCATCCCTTTTCCTTCTCAAGCTCGAAGTCAAAGAAGATAGAGGAGTTTGCGTTAGCCGAATAGGTTGTCTTGCCTACGTTAGCCGCAAAGCCAACGAGAGTGGGGTAATCTTCCTTGATAGCTTTCTGAACGGAGGAGTTGTCATCGGGTGCCCAAGCGGGAAGGAGAGTATCAGTCGCACCTGCAAATGCGAGGACCTCGTCCGCTGCAACGTTGATGTTGTAGGAGGAGATGTCTACCTTGATAGACTTGAAGATATCGCTCTTGTTAGCCTCAAGACCGTAGTCAGCACCCTTGATCTTGATAACGTAGGTGTTCGTGGGGGTGGAATTGACACCGATCTCGGAAGACTTGATGGTGCAGAGAGTGAAGGTGAAGTTGCCCTCAGCGTCAGCTGCAAGAGTCTTTCTTACGGGGATCGAGATAGAAAGGAGCTTTGATCCCGAAAGTCTCTCGTTGATCGCATAGGCGGTGTAAGCAAAGGGCGTTACGCCGGGGACGTAATCTTTGGTCTTTGCACCGTCTGCTTCGTAAAGTGCTGCGAGCTTGTCGTAAAGACCATCGGGCAGGAAGTTTACTGTCTCGGTCTCAGCCGCAGAAGCGGGGATGATAGCAAGCACGGAGGCGAGCATCATCGTGCAGATGAGTAAAATTGATAATAATTTTTTCATAATATACCTCCTTTTGGTATGTACAATAATTATACCACATAAAAAAAGTTTTGTAAAGAAGCAACCGTCCGTCATAGTGTAAAAAAAGAAGGAAGGATTTTATACAATCTTTACAAAACTTTAAATAGAATTGACATATTTTGGTGTAAATGTCTCTCGCGGGAATCAAAAGAGCATCGAGGACATATATAGTTCCGAGAAAACGGGGTCTGACGCAAGTCCGACGACCTCGGCGCGCTTTGCGATATCCTCTGCTTCCTTGCGAAGCGTCACGTCAAGTAAGAGCATCGATGCGCCTGCAAGCGCGGCGTTGCCGACCGTCTCGGTGCGCCCCAAGACTTCACGCGGCAAAAGTCCGATGCGAGTCGCGCTGTGAATATTGAGATATTTTCCAAATCCGCCTGCGATCTTAAGTCCGCTGATGTTGCTAAGCTCCGCACCGCACTTCTTTGCAAGCGTGCAAAGTCCTGAATATATCGCGGATTTCGCAAGCTGCAGCGCACGAATGTCGTTTTGTGTGAGTGTAACTCCCTCTGCGAGCGTGACGTCTCCGTCCTCAAAAAATCCTGTTTCGTCCATCAGCTCAAGCTCAAGCATACACGCCGCCGCATCCACGATGCCGCTGCCACATATTCCGCGAGCCTTAGCACCGCCGACCGTGTGCGAGTGAAGCGCGCCGTTTAATATCGTGACCTTGTCGATCGCTCCCGTCTCTCCGCGCATTCCCGAGGAAATTCCGACTCCCTCGAATGCAGGACCTGCGGCGGTCGAGCAAACGTAAAGCCTCGTGCCGTCAAAGAGTGCCATCTCGCCGTTTGTGCCTATATCCACGAGCATACTCGCCGCATCCGAGTCGCAAAGCTTAGTTGCGAGCAGGGCGCAGACCGTGTCCGCACCGACGAACGCGGAAATGCAGGGTGGGAGATAGACTTTTGTGTCGGGAGCAAGTGAATTTAGCCCAAGCTCGCGTGCGCCGAGTGTCTCGCCGAATAGTTTGTCTGCGACAAAGGGTGCGCGTGAGAGCGCGAGCGGCGAGCTTTTAGTGAGAAAATAGAGCATCGCGGTGTTGCCCGTCAGCACGATCGAGCCGATCTCATCAGCCATTCTGCCTGCCGCACTGCAAAGCTCAAAAATCAGATTATCAATTGCCGAGAGGATAAGAGAAGCAAGCTCCTCTTCGTGCGACGCGAGAGAAGCCTCGATGCGCGAGATAACGTCAGCTCCGAAGCTTGACTGCGGATTGAGCTCTCCCACACTTGAAAGAAGCTCTCCGTCGCTCGAGTAAAGGCGAGCGGCAAGAGTCGTCGTGCCTATGTCGAGCGCTACGCCGAGCCGCTCGAAATCGGGGCAGAGAGAGATCTGGGGCAGATCCGCATCTGTGAGCACCACGCTGTCGCGCTCGTTGCGAATAGTGCTTATCTCGCATTCGCCAAGCACCCTCGCAGAGCAGGCAAGGCGCACTCCGCGCGAAAGTTCGTCGGCAGAAAGAAGCCTCAGCTCGTCCTCGGAGGGCGCAGAAAGAGAACCCCTCGCCACGACCTTGCATTTGCCGCACTTTCCGTGCCCGCCGCAGGGTTGCTCCCCCTTTATTATCTGCGCGATCGTCTGTCCGATTGTGGCGATTATCTGCTTATTGTCGAACGTCAGCTTTGTCTGCTCCATTTTACTCTCCGTCAAGTGAAAATAATACCGCACCGAAGTAGGTAACGGTGTTCTGCCCGTTGATGTATTTCATTCCCGCGGACTTCGCAAGCGCCGACACGTTAAATCCGTAGGCTTCAAGCGAGGGCATCGCTTTTTCGGGGAAACGGCAGGGCTCGCCCGTCTGCTTAGCACAGCTCTTGCATACGCCGCAACCGCCTGCACCAAGGTGAAGCACCTTTTTTATGCCGCAGTTTTTGAATATCTCGCGCATACTCTGCGCAAGAGGATAGGTGCGCTTCTTAGCTTCGACCATACCTTCGAAATCAAAGCTGTCCTCAAGCTCGCTTACCGTCTGGTAGACCAGCGCGTAGTCGTAATTTGCGACCTCTGCCATAAGCTCGTCGATATCCCCCACGTCGGGCGGACACATATAGCACTTTCCGTAAACTCCGAACGCGTTGGATGCGCACATGTCGCGAAACGCGCGGTCGAGCGAGATCTCGCCCGCAGAAATTACGCTCGCCTTGTGTGCGCCGAGCTCTATTGCTTTTTCTGTAAGTGTATCAAATATCTTATTTTTCATAGTATTCTTCAGATGCCGCAAAAAATGCGTCGATATTCTCCCACGGAGTCATCGGTGGGATGTCACAGCCCGAGGATAGCAGGAAGTTTTCGTACTTCGAGCATTTCTCGAGCAAAGCAAGCGTTTCTTCTTTTACCTTCTCGGGTGTTCCGAGTCGCAGAACTCCCGCGGGGTCGATATTTCCCATAACGAGCACGTCGGACGGAACGTGTGCGATAATGTCGCGCTCCATATCCACCGCGTTACCGAAGTGGTAAGCTGCCGCACCCGTCGTCAGTATCGAGTCGAGCATTTTCGGCACGTTGTCGCCGCAGTTGTGGTAGATAACTGCAAAATCCTCCGACTGCACAGCCTCAACTATCTGCTTGACGTATGGAGAAGAGAATTCTTCCTCAAGCATAGGCGAGAGCAGACCCGCGACGGGCTCTGCCAGAACTATTCCGTCAGCACCCGCCGCCTTGTATGCCTTCGCGTATTCACAGAGGAAAGACGTGACCTTCTCGAGTACGGTGTGCACCATATCGGGATCGTCGTAGCAGTCCATCATTATTTCGGATACGTCAAGCAAGCGCGCCGCGAGCGAGAAAGGACCGATCATTCCCGCGAGCACGGGGCGGTCGCCTATAAGCTCGGTCGCCTTTTTGATGGCATCAATATAAATAGGTGCTCTGCCGCTGTCGACAGATGGAACTTCGAGCGCGTCAGCCTCGTTCGCATTGTTGATCATCCTGCCCTTTACGGTGGGAACTTCGTCGTCCGAGACTACAACGGCCGCTCCAAAGCATTCAGCCTCGACCGAAAGATCCATAAAGCTGACCGTCGCTGCCGCATCGGTGCGCTCTGCAATGAGCTTCATTCCCGCAGCTTGCAGATTACTGTCCGAAATGAGCTCTCGAACGCTGACTCCGAGCAGACTGACGCAGGGGAAAGAGAGGATGGGCAGTGGCTTTTTTGCGTGAGAACCCTTGAGGCTCTCCAGCCATAATTTCATATCGTATTTCATTCGAATTTACCTTTTGTCGTAATATTGATCGAGCACGTCATTTACCGTCTGTGCCCATACAATGAGATTTTCGGGGCGGTGCGAGACCGTGCTGATATCCTTGAGAACGATATCGTACGGACAGCTGTGCGCAAGGCATGCCTTGACCGTCTCTTCGGTCTCGCGCTTTATCAGCTCGGGGTCTGTGCAGATAGCCACGTTTGCAGGGTTCGGCTTTCTTGAGAGCACGTAATTGCCGCCGATCTGCTCGGCACAGCTCTCGACTTTCGCCCAAGGCGAGCAACCTATCTTACGCAGATTGGGTATCTGTCTTAGTACCTCTATCTTGTCGTCAAGCGGTTCACAACAGCCGTAATAGGTGTAGGCAAAACGCTCTGCCACCGACAGAAGATAGTCAAGCTCGAACTCCTTGAACATAGCGGGCGAGATAACTCCGAACGACTGCGCCATACTGCGACACCAGGTCGACTTGAGCCCCTTGCCCTCCTCGACGGTTATCGGAGAGGGGGTGCAGTGAAGGGAATTGCCTCTGACTATCTCAAGGTTCTGCTCAACAAAATCAAGCTCTGCGTGCGCGGCAGAGGTGAATTTTTGGATGATCTCGTGCAGATATTCGGGGCGGTCGTACATATCCATAAGGATAGGCTCGACACCGCGAAGTCTGGTTATCTTGTCCCACGGCGCATAGTAAAAATAGTCAAATCCGTAGAGCCTTATCGGGATGGAGTCGCCGAGAAGCTCGGTATAGAACTCCATCTCTGCCGCATCCTTTTCGGGATGGAGCGTAAAGACAGGATCGTGCATCTTCTCAAGCGCGGACTCGTCCTCGAGAACGTCACGAAATTCACGCGATACGATGTTGTTGACGCTATCTGTACGCTTGAGATCAAGCGTTTCGTATTCAATTCCGATGCCGCTCGAGCTTATAGCGCGGCGCACTCTGAATTCGGGCAGATAGGTGTTGTCTGCCGCGAAATGAGTCATATAGAATATCGCCGTTCTGAAGTGATACTCAACTCTGCGCGCTCTCTCGTCCTCGCACACGCAGTCAAGCTCGCCGTTCATATTCATCTGATACCACGGTATCTCGGCGAGAATGACGGGAGGACGTGTCGCCCTCAGATCATTCGTGTCAAGAAATCTTGCAAGCATACGCTCCTGCCTCTCGGTGCAGACGAGCGACATATACTTCTTTGCAAGCTCTCGTACGATCAATTTATCTCTGTTGTTTATCATAAAAATCCTTTTTTAATATTTTCCGAGCCTGTGCGCAAGCTCCGCTATTTGCTTCATAGTTTCAAAGGAAACTGAATTCGGGATTGAGTGATCGGATGCGAATACGTATCCGCCACCCTCTTTCATAACGGGGATGATGCGCTCCATTTCTGCCTTGACAAGCTCAGGCTTATCCCAAAGCTGAGCGTTGATCCCTCCGCGGAATGCGAGCTTGTCACCGTAGAGCGACTTGAGCTTGAAAGGATCCATTCCTGCCTTTATCTCAAGCGGATTGAGCATTTCGAGCCCGATCTCGACAAGATCGGGAACGAGCGGATCGATAAATCCGCAGGAGTGAAGCTCGGTGACCATCCCTCTCTCGTGCGCCCAATCTATCGCCTTTTTGTGATAGGGCTTGAGCAACTCGCGGTACATCGCGGGTGAGAAAAAGGGAGAGTTCTTATAGCCCATATCGTCATACCAGAAAATGCCGTCAAACTCGTAGCCCGCATCGAGTATCTTTTGAGCAAGTCCGAGCGACACGGAAAGATACGTATCGAACATATCGCATATCCACTCGGGCTCGTCGTACATACCGACAAGAACGTTCTCGGTTCCGACCATATGCGAGTGCGTAACGTCAAAGCCAAACCAGATGACGAGTTGCATAAATCTGCCCTCTTCCTTCCATTTGGCATAGTTCTGCTTCAGATTGTCCCACGGAATTCTATCTTCATAGTGAGTAAGCATTTTGGCTTTAGCTTCCTCCCAACGCTCCGAGGAACAATAGTAGGAGTCAAGCACCTCGGGGGTGGAGTCAAGCTCCTTGAAATGCTTCTGCGTTTGTCCCCAAGAAGTCGTTATTATTTTGTATCTGTCGGTTTCTTCTATCAGCTTGTAGGGAAAACGCGGAGAGTTGTCCGTGCCGATCTTTACTATCTTGTCAAAACCGAAATAGTCCTGCCAATCGACACCGGCAGGCATACCCTCTCTGTGCCATCTTTGCACCGTACCCTTCCACGCCGAGTCGACCATCATAATGCGGTCTATCTCCTCTCGGCGATAGGTGCGGAGCATTCTTTCGCGGCTTGTGAGCTTTGTCATTTCTTATGCCTCCTTGCGATGTATTGGTCAGAAATCAGAATTACTCCGACCATCTGCTTATCTTTTCAAGCATGTCCTTTGCTTTGTCCTCAGAGGAGCATCCAAAGCTTATGTAAACACCTGTGGGATCGAGCGATTTGATCAAGCGCTCTGCGCCTGCCTCGTCGTGCTCATTGATTCCGCTAAGCAGAACGATGTTTTTCTTCTTGTCCTGTATTTTTCGATAGAGGTCAAACCATTTTTCATCCCAAAGCTCCGCGTTGCCTGCTCCCGACGTCCATTGGATGCCGGTGAGCCCTTCTATGTCGAGAAGCATATCTATATGCGGAAGCTCGCCCACACCGTCAAGATGATAGATAGAGCGCGGCATATAGTTGACTTGGTCAATAAGGTCGTCAAGCACGAATTCGCTGAACTGCTTTGGCGAGATCATATAGCAAAAATCGCACTGCAGGGGATACCACGGCTTCGAAGAGGGAATGTTCATCCAGTTGTTGTAGGGCTGGGATGCCGCAGAAATAATATCAAGCTGTCTGTCGTAGAGCTTGAACCATTCTTCCTTTACCCTCTGTGTGAATTCCTTGACCTCGTCGGGATAATCGTACAGATCGTAAAGCAGATTTTCAGTACCTCTCAGCGCCGCGACTACGTCCATTATTCCGCCGATGTCCGTGATCGAAAAATGTACGTCGGGGTCCGCGGCATAGATCCTTTGCTCTGCCACGATATTCTGCCACATCTCGCTTTGCTCGTCAAAGCGTATAGCGGGCGGATTTTCCCATTCCTTTACTATCGGATCGGTATCGAACCATATTGTGTTCATCGCGGGCACAAAGCTACCGCCGATGCACGCGGCAAGACATCCCGGACCGAAATTGGTAAACTGCATAGGTATTCCCTCTGCAATATATCCGGTAGTGGCTAAAATGTGCTTGCAGCGGTTATATTTATAGCCGAGATCAAGCCATTTTTCCGTCGGATCTTGCGGATCGCGGAAGGGAAGTGTATTTTCTTTTCTGTAGGATATGTTAAGAATAGGTCGCTTTGTGTTCTTGCGCTCCCAAAATTTTTCATACTCGCAAAGAACGGCGCTGTATTTGTCGATAAACATATCTTTTTCTTGTCAGCTTTATATTACTTGCAAAGCTCGACAGCCGCGTCAGCCGCACTTGCTGCGTCGACCGTGTAGCGATCCGCGCCGATGCTGTCGCAGAATGCCTGATTGATGGGCGCGCCGCCTATCATTATCTTGACCTTGTCGCGAATACCCGCAGCTTCAGCCGCCTTTACTACGTCAGCCATTACGGACATAGTGGTGGTAAGCAGGGCAGAGCAGCAGATCACCTGACAGTTCTGCTCGATCGCGGTCTGCACGAAGGCTTCGGGGGAAACGTCTGTTCCGAGGTCTACTACCTCAAGTCCCTTGCCCTCCATCATCATTTTTACAAGGTTCTTACCTATATCGTGAAGGTCGCCCTGAACCGTTCCGATGCAGA
This sequence comes from Clostridia bacterium, assembly GCA_017453285.1. Taxonomy (GTDB): domain Bacteria; phylum Bacillota; class Clostridia; order Oscillospirales; family CAG-272; genus HGM12713. The sequence continues at coordinate 24,447 of JAFTKL010000061.1, forward strand.
CCTTGCCCGTAGCCTTGACTCCGCTTGCGGCGAGGTGAGGCTTGAGGACGGAAACGCCCATATTCATAGCTCTTGCGGCAACCAGCACCTCGGGAACGTATACCTCGTTGTTCTTGAACTTCTCACCGACTACGTTCATACCCGAGAGAAGTCCCTCGTTAAGTATCTTTTCGGGATCGCATCCCTCAGCGAGAGCCTGTTCGACCATCTCCTTTACGAGTTTAGCCTTGCCTCTCTGCAAATTCTCGGAAATTTCGCTTAAAATGATCATGATCTTTTTCTCCTTATTCGTATTATTGTATGTGTTTCTGTACTGATTCGGTGTCATTCCCGCGTAGGAATGAAAACTGTGATAAAATGACGGAACGTCGCGCAGACCGCACGCACACACTACCTCGTCTACGTTGAGCTCGGTGTCTCTGAGTAGCTCGCAGGCTCTCTTGAGACGGACGTCCTTGAGGTATTCGGTAAATGTCCTGCCGGTGATCTTCTTGAAGGTGCGGCTGAGCTTTGATGGGCTCGAGTAGCTCTCCTTTGCGATAAGCTCAAGCGTCAGCTCGGGATCGCCAAAGCTCTCGTGAATTCTCCCAAGGATTGCAAAAACGGTCTTCCATTCCTTTGGAGAGAAACCGGGCAGATTTTTGATCGCGCGGTTGACGTATCTGCCGACTGTGATCAGAAGCAAGGTAAGGTAGGCTCTGAGCGAGTCCTGCCACTCTGGCTTCGGATCGTAAAGCTCGGTCTGTATGCGGTCGTAGAGCGAGACCACCTCGTTCTGTGTTTTTGTGTTGAGCATCGCGTAGGCGATCATAGAGCCGTCGCTGAATATTCCGTAGCAAAATCTGCTGCTCTCGGGATCTGTGACGTCGCCGCCAAACCATCCCACAGGATCAAAGAATAGACGGCGGATCTCCATAGCCTCGCCGCTCTCTTTAACGAAAAATCCGTGCGGAACGTCAGGGTGAAGAACGTATATATCTCCTGCTGTGCAGGGGATGGACTGATTGGCTATCTGATGTATTCCGCTACCGCTTACAATCAGGTCTATCTCGACGCACTCGTACGTGCAGAGCAGATCGTAGGACGCTCCCTCGGGGTACGCATTGCGGCATAGAAAAGTGTCTTGATATAAGGGAAGATCTCGGAGAAGCTCTTCCTTTTTTAGCCTTGTGCACGGGTTTTCCATATCCGCTCTCTCTTTCTGTATCTGTGTAGATATCAGAGTGTGATCTTTTTGATCTTCTCTGCGTAATACTGTACAAGCTCAAACTTCGAGCCGGGCATTATTCTGTGGTCGGGGCAGGGGATAAATCCGCCGAGAGAAGCGAGTCGCTTTACTCTCTCGATCTCCGCGTCGACTGCCGCCTTGTCGCGTCTGAACGCGGTCTTGTCCATTCCGCCGACACCAAGGACTTCTCTGCCGAATTTCTTTCTTGCGGGCTCAAATTGGTCGCCCCACACACCTATCTCTATCGGGAACATCGTGTTGACGCCGTTGTTTACCCAGGTGGGCAGAAGCTTCTCGACAACGCCGTCGCAGTCGAGCGAGATTATGTCGATGCCATAGCTGTGAAGCAGATCGCATCTCTTCTTGTAGTGCTTCGCGCAAAGCTCGTCGAAGAGCTCGGGTGAGATCAGCGGACCGCTCTTGAAGCATACGTCTTCCCAGAAGTGCGCGTAGTCAAACTTAGCACCCGTCTTGAGCACCTCTTCAACGCACTTGTACTGAAGCTCAGCATACGTATCGACGATGTCCGCGAAAAGCTCCTCATCCTCGTCGTAGATAAGATAGCTCATTCCCATAACCGTGGTCATATCGCGTATGTTTCCGAGTACGCTTCCTACCTGCAGTCCCACGGGCACGTCGGTAGGTCTCGTTTCGTTGAAATGCTTGAAATACTCGGTGTCAACTCTGTCGGGAGAAAACTGCATCTTCGGCAGATAGAGCTCCTCGAAGGCTCGTCTGTCCTTGAGCGTGTAATCGTCCTCTGAAGGAATAGAGACGATACCGGGCTTGACTCTTTCGATAACTCCCATGCCCGTCTGTACTCTCTGCGAGCCGTCGGGGAGAGTTTCGATCACCTTATGCTCAAACGCGGGGAAAAGCCCCATTGAACAGCTTCTGTTGGTCGACCAGTTGAAATCCCAGCCGATAAGGCGATCAAGCTCTCTGTCGCATTCGTTTGCATCTCTCCAGCCGAGTGCGATCTCACGTGAGATCTTGCCCTGGTCAGCCCATTCGTGCAGTAGATCTCTCCAATATCCGAAATGTACAGCGGGGAGTCTGTCCGCATCGCGAAAATGCAGTATATTCATCGCGCGTTCTCTGTTTGTCATAACGTGCTTCCTTTCTGTGTAAGGTATTACGTATACATTATATCAAAACGGAAAATATAAGTAAATATGGTCAGCGTGATTATTGCGTCTTGCCCTTGACAAGACGACCACACACCGATCATACAATTATATGTACATATAGTATACCATCTTAAAATATACTTGTCAAGCGTTAACTATCATAGCTTTATATTAAGAGCACCGTGCAGAAAATTTACAAATTGTAAGTCGTTATTCTTAATACCTTGTTGACATCTCAACAATTTTATGATATACTTTTCTTGGTAGAACAGATAAGATTGTAAATAACGCAGATCAGGGGGATCATATGACAGAAAATGAGATCAAGAGTCTGCTCGACTCTCAGCGCACCTTTTACAAAAGCGGCGCGACCTTGCCCGTGGACTTTCGCATGCGACAGCTAAAAAAGCTCTACGCGGCAGTAAGAAAATATGAAAATGAGATAAATAGTGCGCTCAAGACCGACCTCGGCAAGAGCGCGTACGAGAGCTTTATGTGCGAGAGCGGCTTTGTGCTGACCGAGATCTCTTATCTGATAAGACACACGCGCGAGTTTGCGAGAAGAAGGACGGTACACACGCCGCTCGCGCAGTTCTGCTCGCATAGCTTCAAGCAGCCGATCCCGTACGGAAATACGCTTATTATGAGCCCGTGGAACTATCCGTTTCTTCTGACTATAGAGCCCTTGGCGGATGCTATAGCAGCGGGAAACACGGCGATAGTCAAGCCGAGCGCGTACTCGCCCGCAACGAGCGCAATCGTTGAGAAGATCGTCGGAGAATGCTTCTCTCCCGAGTACGTTGCCGTAGTCACGGGCGGAAGAGAAGAGAACAGCGCGCTTCTCGGGCAAAAGTTCGACTTTATATTCTTTACGGGAAGTCAGGCGGTCGGCAAAGAGGTACTTCGCCGCGCGGCAGAGCATCTGACACCTGCCGTGCTCGAGCTTGGCGGAAAGAGCCCTTGCATCGTTGACGCGAGTGCCAATATCAAGCTCGCCGCAAGGCGCATCGTGTTCGGTAAATACCTCAACTGCGGTCAGACCTGCGTTGCCCCCGATTATATCCTTTGCGAGAGATCGGTAAAGGATAGATTTGTGGCGGCAATAAAGGCTGAGATCCTGCGCCAATTCGGAGAGAGACCGCTCGAGAACGAAAACTACGGAAAGATCATAAATCGCAAGCACTTTGACCGCCTCTGCGGACTTATTGCCGACGAGAAGGTCGTAAACGGCGGAGAGCGTGATGCCGAGACCTGCCGCATAGCACCTACCGTGATGGATAACGTCACCGAGAGCGACGCGGTAATGGGTGAGGAGATCTTCGGACCTATTATGCCAATTATAGCGTTTGAGAATTTTGATAGGATGGTTGACGATCTCAAGGACAAGGATAAGCCGCTCGCGCTCTATATCTTCACAAGCAACAAAAAGCACGCGCGCCGCGTGACCGAGGAGCTTTCCTACGGCGGCGGATGTATCAACGACGTCATCATCCACCTCGCAACGAGCGAGATGGGCTTTGGCGGCGTGGGCGAGAGCGGAATGGGCTCGTATCACGGCAAGGACGGCTTTGACGCATTTTCGCATTATAAGTCGATCGTGGACAAAAAGACCTGGATCGATCTTCCTATGCGCTATCAGCCGTATAGCAAAAAGCTCGGAGAGAAGCTTTTGCACCTTTTCTTGAAGTGAGATTTAATTGCTGTAAGGATAAGAGCTCCGACCGAGCTTCATACAGAGATTGGCACACGTACATCGAGCTTTTTGAGGATATTGTTAAATAAAAACAGAAGGGCGACCGACTCGGTCGCCCTTAGCTTTTTAATTACTGAATGCTGAAATTCACACCGACGATGATATTCTTGTCGAAGCTTCTCGTTCTGAAGAAGATATTCTCCGACTCGGTGACGAGGACGTACTGAAATTCGGTCTGGACGTCATCGTAATCAACGATGCACTCGTAGGTGTCGGTGAGGAAGAGTCCCTCATAGGTCGAAACTATTTCCTCGGATGCGAAATTTACGCTGCCGTAAGTCGCTGTTCCGTATCTTGCAATAGTTTCGGCGGCGTTCGTGTCTGACAGACAGTAGTTGCCCCAGAAGATCATATCTCCAACGTGGAAAATCTCTCTGGTGTGGTTGGTAATGCCGTAGTTGTCCTTTTCAAACTTGCTCTTGCGCTCGAGTGTATCGGGGTCGTAATAGTAGATCGCGCTTCCGGTCGATCTCGACTCGCCGATGTAGAGAATATTGTCCTCTTTATTCAAAAGGATCTTGGGAAAGTAAAAGGTACTGCCGATCCTCTCGGTATTGCCGGTGACAAGGTTCTTTTTGAATACCTCGCAGTGCTGATCGTGCTCGGTGTAGTAGATAGTATCTCCGTCAAGGCAGAAGGATGATACTTCGTGTTCAAAGCTGAGAGAAGACTTCTTTGTGCCGTCAGCTTTAGAAAAGACGTCGATCTTGCACAGATCGGGCAGAGATATATAGATCTCGTCGCCGATTATGTTGATCTCTGCGGGCACTGCTGCAAGAGAGGTGTTGTAGACGGGGATCATTGTCGTGGTGTCTATCATAACGAGACGATTGTTGCCCGAGGTTATAACGTAGAGGAGATCGTCCTCACTCACCCAGTTGACAACGTTGCCGTCTAGATAGTAGAGAACCGCGGTTGCCCATATTTCAACCGATTTGTTGTCGTCGGTAGCCTCATCCGACTGCAGAAGCTGCATATTCTCGGGAAGCTTCATAGCGTCGCACACGGAATCCTTGAGCACGCCATTGTTTACGCTCTCGAGTATTTCCGAGTAATCACCCTCGGGCTTGGGCTCTTGGGGAGTTGGCTCGGGCCTGTTATTATTGTTTTCGTCATCGTTGTTATCGCCGTCAGGCTCCTTGTCGCCGTCGACGTTTGTGCCGGGCTTTTTGCCCTCGTCCACGCTCGGCTTATTGTCGCTGCTACCGTTATCGGTCGCGTCGCCGCCGTCAAGCTCGGCATCTCCCTGCTGTATCGAGCCGCCAAGGTCAATTACCTCGTCCGCGATGATTCCGTCCATTATATCGTCAAATGCTTCAAGATCGCAAGAGGTGAGCGCAAAGGTGAGTAGCAGACAGATCATTCCGCACGCAAATTTTTTCATAAATATTCCTCCCGTAGTGTGAAGTTTGCCATAGATAAATTATACTGTAAGAGCATTATATCATAAAACAGAATAAATGTCAAGCGCATTAAGAGGAAAGAGATGTGATAGAAAGCGGTCTCATCTCAAAATTTACACCGAAGAAAAACTGTTCGATTGGTTGAAAAGTTCACAAAGATATGATATAATATCTAATTAGTGAATAATAACTTAACGGAGATACATTATGGGAGATATTCTGATAAAAATATTCGTGTGCTTTATCGCAGGCGCAGGCGCAGGAATCGGAACGGGATTTGCCGGGATGAGTGCTGCCGCGGTTATCGGTCCGATGTTAATAACATTCCTTGGAGTCCCCGCCTATGATGCGGTTGGAATTGGGTTGATAAGCGACGTTTTAGCAAGCCTTGTCAGCGCGTATACCTATAAGAAAAGCGGAAATTTGGATGTAAAAAACAGTCTGCCTTTGCTTGTGAGCGTGCTTATCTGCACGATGATCGGCAGCTTTGTGGCAAGTTTCCTGCCCGAGCAGGCTATGAGCGGTACAATGCAGATTGCGTTGATCATCATCGGTTTGCGCTTCTTGTTGAAGCCTGTTACCAAAACCAAAGAGCAATTGGAAGAAAGCTCTCCCAAGGGCAGATTGATCAAGGCGATCATCGGCGGTGTATTCGTTGGCTTTATCTGCGGTTTTGTAGGTGCGGGCGGAGGAATGATGCTACTTCTTGTTCTGACCTCTTTCCTTGGATATCCTATGCACTTGGCGGTTGGCACGAGCGTGTTTATTATGGCGTTTACTGCTTTGACCGGAGGTGTCAGCCATTTTGTAATCGGAGGAATGCCCAATATTCTTTGCCTTGTGCTGTGCGTTGTGTTCACACTAATTTGGGCGAGAATTGCCGCAAAAATCGCCAACAAGGCTAATGCAAAAACCTTAAATCGCGTGGTCGGTATCGTCATGATCGTCACGAGTGTCGTGATCTTGGCGGTAAACTATCTTTAATTGATGAATCAAAGAGCAAGGGCTGACGAAACCGTCAGCCCTTGTGATATTTTAGCCCACTTGTGTGAATAATAACAGCAAATACAAGCACGGAGGTCTTTATGTGTACGGCTATTTGTTATAGAAACAACGCTTCCTATTTCGGCAGAAATTTGGATATTGACCGCGGATACGGTGAGAGCGTGGTGATCACTCCGCGAAATTACGAAATCAAAATGCGTTGTGAGAAGCCGCTAAAATCACACTACGCAATGATCGGTATGGCTACCGTTGTCGAAGATTATCCACTATACTACGAGGCTACGAACGAAAATGGACTCTCTATGGCAGGCTTGAATTTTCCCGAAAATGCTGTCTACTGTCCCTACGCAGAAGGGAAGGACAACATCGCGCCTTTTGAGTTTATACCTTGGATCTTGTCGCAGTGTGCCTGCGTTGATGAGGCAAGGGTATTGCTTGAAAGGATCAATTTGCTTAAAATCAACTTCAGCGAGCAGCTCCCACTCTCGCCGCTGCATTGGATGATCAGCGATAAAAAATGCAGTATCGTAGCAGAGCCCTTGAAGGATGGACTGAGAATATACGATAATCCGTTTGAGGTGCTGACGAACAATCCTCCCTTTGAATATCACTGTACGAATGTGAGCAATTATATGGGGCTAAGTGCAGGTCTTGCATCCTCACAATTCGGGAAAAGAATACCTATGAAAAACTATAGCTTAGGAATGGGAGCATTGGGCTTGCCCGGAGATTATTCAAGCACGTCGCGCTTCATCAGAGCTCTTTTCGTAAAGGAAAACTCGGTGTCAGAGCGTAACGAGAGATCAGAAGTAGATCAGTTCTTTCATATTTTGAATTCTGTTGCGATGCCAAAGGGATGTGTTCAGTCTGCAGAAGGCTTTGAATATACACGCTACAGCAGCTGCTGTAATGAGGATAGAGGATTATACTACTATACGACCTATGATGATCTTGCGATCAGAGCGATCAATATGCACGACACTGACCTGGATCGATCGCAGTTATGCACCTATGCCGTCCACCATATGTAATTGTTTTCTGTAAATAACTGTTGACATAAACCAAAAAGTGTGATATAATCATAAAAACGGATAATCGTAAAAGGAACCAGCTGACTGCAGAGGACGTTGATTCCTTTATGCTTTTTTAGAGGAAATCTTATGGTTAGGAAAAAGAAATTCGCGCTTTCGACCACACAGATAATATTGCTCAGCTTCCTTGTGACAATTCTGATTGGAAGCATACTTTTAGCATTACCCATCAGCTCTGCAAGCGGAGAAGCCGTGCCGTATCTTGACGCGCTCTTTACGGCAACCACATCAACCTGCGTGACAGGGCTCGTTACTCTCCCCACGGTATCCACTTGGAGCGTGTTCGGGCAGGTCGTTATATTGCTCCTGATACAGATCGGCGGTCTTGGAATCATCACAATTATGTCGGGACTGATGCTTCTTCTCAACAGAAAAATGGGTATCGGCGACCGATTGCTCATTCAGGATGCCTTCAACCTAAACACAATGTCGGGACTTGCAAAATTCGTTAAGAACGTGCTGTTCGGCACGCTGATTATTGAAGGAGTTGGTGCTATACTGTATATGTTCGTGTTCGTTCCCGAGTTCGGTGCGAAAGGCATTTGGATATCGGTGTTCAATTCGGTTTCCGCTTTCTGTAATGCTGGCATTGATATTATCGCGGAAAACAGCCTTTGCAATTACGCCACAAATCCCTTGATAAACATCGTCTCCTCCGCACTCATCATTCTCGGTGGTCTCGGTTATATCGTGTGGTGGGATGTTCTCCGTGTGGTTAAAAGCCGTTCACTGAAAAACAGAAAAATATTCAGGCACTTGACCTTGCATTCAAAGATCGCTATTACCGTTACCGCAGGACTTATCCTGGTCGGCGCGCTCCTGATATTTATTTTCGAGTATGCAAATCCTCTGACTATCGGAAATATGTCATTGTTCGATAAGATACAAGTATCCATCTTTCAATCGATAACCACGAGAACCGCAGGCTTTGCCACGGTTCCGCAGGAGAATTTAACAAATGCCTCTGCCGCCGTATCCATCATCTTAATGTTAGTTGGTGGTTCACCCGTGGGAACGGCAGGCGGTATGAAAACAGTGACTGTCGCCGTCCTCATTTGCTCGGCATTTGCTACAATCCGTAATAAGAATAGCGCGACCTTGTTCGGTCGCCGCATTTCCGAAGGATCGGTGAAAAAGGCAGTTGCAGTGGCAGTATCTTTTCTTACGATCTGCGCCGCATCGACCGTGCTTTTGATGGCAGCGAGTAATGTATCCGCCCTTGATGCAGTCTATGAAACGGTAAGCGCGACCGCGACCGTCGGTCTTTCAAGAAATCTGACGGCAACACTTAACACATTCGGAAAGTTAATTATCACCGTAACGATGTATTTCGGTAGAGTCGGCCCCATATCACTTGCGGTCGCACTTGGCAGTAAAAATGAAAGTCAGAACGTCATTTCCGAGCCGACGGAAGATATCAGTATAGGATAAAGGAGAAGAATAATGAAAGCAAAGAAAACATACGCAGTCTTCGGACTCGGAAGATATGGAATAGCTGTGGCAAAAGAGCTTGTAGAGAATGGCAGGGAAGTTATAGCCGTAGATAACGACGAAAAGATCGTTAACGACGTAGCGGCATATCTGCCTGTGTGTAAGTGTGCCGACGTGACTGACGCCGAGGTCTTCTCACGCCTTGGAATAGGCAATATTGATACGGTCATCGTATGTATGGCAAGCAATCTTGAAGCGAGTGTTATGGCGATCACGCTTTGCAAGGAG
>JAFTKL010000062.1 GCA_017453285.1 Clostridia bacterium
CTTCTCAAGTCGGTAATTCCCGACGCGGAGATCCACATCTCGACTCAGGCAAGCATCGTCAGTCCCGAGGCGGCTCTCGCGTACGTCGCGCTCGGTGCAAAGCGACTCGTGCTCGCGCGCGAGCTGACACTCAGTGAGATCAAAGCAATCAAGGCGGCTCTTCCCGAGGGCATCGAGCTTGAAGCCTTCATCCACGGCTCGATGTGCGTTTCCTACAGCGGCAGATGTATGCTCTCCAACAGCCTCACGGGACGCGACGCAAACCGCGGCGCGTGCGCTCAGCCTTGCAGATGGAATTACATCATCACCGAGGAAAAGCGCCCCGATCAGCCCTACCCCATCGAGCAGAACGAGCTTGGCACCTTCATTATGTCCTCAAAGGATATGTGCACGGTCGAGATCGTGCCCGAGCTTATAGAAGCAGGCATCGACTCCTTTAAGATCGAGGGTAGAATGAAGAGCGCGTACTATGCCGCCGTCGTCACAAACTCATACAGAATGGCTATCGACGCGTATATGCGTGATCCCGAGCATTACAGTTTTGATCAGAGGATAATGCGCGAGCTTGAGAGCGTGTCGCACAGAGAATACTGCACGGGATTTTATCTTGACGACCCGATGCAAGAGCCGCAGATGTCAACCATCAACGGCTATATTCGCGAAAAGGCATACTTTGCCACAGCACTTGAGGAGAGCGAGCTTCCCCTCCCCGAGACGCTCGAGAAGGTCACCGAAAACGGTATTCTTGCGTCCTTTATCCAGCGCAACAAGATAAAGCTCTGCGACTCGGCTGAGATCATCTCCCCGAACAAGCTCGGACGCGCGTTTACGGTCACAGAACTCTACTCAGAGAGTGGAGAGCCGATCGAGTCAGCTCCCCACCCCTCGCAGAAATTCTTCACCCGCGTGCCCTTCGAGGTGCTTGCGGGCGACATCATCCGCTCGGGAGAATAACATAAAACTCAAAGCGCGCTCATAAGATTTTAGCATAGCCCAAAGTCTCGTGAGGTGCGTATGCTCGAATATATCAAAGCGATAATTTTAGGAATAGTCGAGGGGCTGACCGAATGGCTCCCCATCAGCTCGACGGGGCATCTGATATTGCTCGGAAGGCTGCTGGATCTCTCATTCGATGGTGCGGATGCCGAGCTGTCACAGCTTTTGCGCTCGAGCTTTGACGTGGTGATACAGTCGGGCGCGATACTCGCGGTATTGGTGATATATCAAAAGCGTCTTTTGCGTGCTCCGATCTCTCTTTACCTCAAACTCGCGATCGCCACTCTCCCTGCGGGAGTCGTCGGAATTCTTGCCGACAAGATATGCGAGAAGTGTCTCGGGCAGAGCCTCGACTCGCTTCTCTTCAAGCCGCGAGTTGTCGCGGCGGCGCTGATATGCTACGGAATACTCTTTATTCTCGTAGAGCGCCTTATGAAGTCTCGCGCGGATAAGGTGAGTGATCTCAACGCGATAAGCTTTACTCAAGCCTTTGCGATAGGCTGTTTTCAGGCTCTTGCCGTGATCCCCGGCACTTCGCGCTCGGGCTCTACCGTGCTTGGCGCGCGCATTCTCGGAATAGGCAGAAGCGCGGCGGCTGAGTTTTCCTTTTTCGCCGCGATACCCGTAATAGTGGCGGCGAGCGCACTCAAAATATACGAGCTTGCAAGCTTCACCGCAGAGCGTTCGGTCGCTCTGCCGCCGTCTGCTATACCGATATTCGCACTTGCGGGCGCGGTGGCGTTCGTCGTCTCGCTCGTATCTATTAAATTTTTGACCGAATTCATAAAAAAGCACAGCTTTGCGCCCTTCGGTATTTACCGAATACTGCTCGGGGTGCTGGTGCTGATGCTACTCAAATAAACGAAAGGAGAAGGACGTGGAAAAGCTGAATATACCCTACCCCATCGTCGTCGAGGGAAAATACGACCGATTGCGCCTGCTTTGCGTGTGCAACGCGCAGATCATAACCACGGACGGCTTTGGGATATTCAAAAAGCACGAGAAGCTCGCGCTCATACGCAAGCTCGGAAGCGCGTCTCCTATAATTCTCCTTACCGACAGCGACGGTGCGGGCAAGCTGATACGCTCGCATCTGACCTCGGCACTCCCGAAAGAGCGCATAATCCAGCTCTACATCCCGAAGGTCGAGGGCAAGGAAAAGCGCAAGGCTACCCCCTCGGCAGAGGGCACGCTCGGGGTTGAGGGAATGGAACAAAAGCTGCTCTACGATCTGCTCGTCCCGTTTGAAAACAGCGAGAGAGTCGAGATGGCGGTAAGCAATCCGCTCTCAAAGACCGATCTCTACCGCGACGGTCTTTCGGGCGCGGAGAACAGTGCCGAGCGGCGCGACAGACTCGCCGCGATGCTCGAGCTCCCCTCGGGAATGACCGCAAACGCTCTGCTTGCGGCACTGAAAATGATAATCACCTACGAAGAATACGAAAGGCTGATAGAAAAACTCGATGAACAAGGAATTTGAACGCGAGGCTCTTCTCTATGGAGAGGCGGCTATGGAAAAACTGAAAAACGCGCGCGTCGCACTCTTCGGTGTGGGCGGCGTGGGCTCGTACGCGGCTGAGGCACTTGCGAGGTCGGGAATAGGACACATCCTGCTCGTCGACTGCGACACGGTGTCGGTATCTAACATCAACCGTCAGCTCTGCGCTCTGCATAGCACGGTCGGACACTTCAAGGTCGACGTGGTGGCATCTCGTTTGCTTGACATCAACCCCGAGCTCGAGGTCGTGACGCGCCGCGATTTCGTTCTGCCCGACAACATCGACAGCTTTGACTTTGCGTCCTTCGATTACGTTATCGACGCGATAGACACGGTGTCGGCAAAGATCGCGATAGCAGAGGTCTGTACCTCTCTCGGCGTGCCGCTGATAAGCTCGATGGGAACGGGCAATAAGCAGGACCCCACCGCACTCAAGGTAACCGATATATCAAAGACAAATACCTGCCCGCTCGCAAGAGTGATGCGCAGAGAGCTCAAGAAGCGTGGCATCTCGCATCTGCGCGTGGTCTACTCCGAGGAGGAGGCTATGACGCCGCTCGAACGCATCATCACCGAAGGCGGCAAGGTCGTACCGGGAAGTCTGGCGTTCGTTCCGTCGGTAGCGGGACTTATAACCGCCGCTGAAGCGGTAAAGCAAATTATTGCAGAAAAGGATAGAGAAAATGGCTAAGCAGAAATGGAAGGGCGGTGCGCTCATCGCCCCTGTGCCGCCGGCTATGATAAGCTGTGGCTCGGAGGAGGACGGCAGCTCTAACATCATCACGGTCGCCTGGACGGGAATTATCAACACCATCCCCCCAAAGACTTATATATCGGTGCGCCCATCGCGCCACTCGTATAAGCTCATACGTGAGCGCGGCGAGTTCGCGATAAATCTCACCACGGCAGAGCTGGTCAAATCTGCCGACTACTGCGGCATCTACACGGGCGCGAAGGTGAATAAATTCGAAAAATGCGGTCTTCACAAACAAGAAGCGAGCGAGATCTCCTGCCCGCTGATCGAGGAAAGTCCGCTCTCTCTTGAGTGCAAAGTCACCGACGTCATCGAGCTTGGCTCGCACCATATGTTCCTTGCGGACATCGTCGCGGTCGACGTCGACGAGTCGCTGATAAACTCCGACGGCAAGCTCTGTCTTGACCGCGCACATCTCGCCGCGTTTGCTCACGGAGAGTATTTTGCGCTCGGCGAGAAGCTCGGATACTTCGGCTTCTCGGTCAAAAAGAAGAAAAAGAAACCGAACTCCAAAAAGCGTTCTTGACAGTTTTTACCTATGTTGTGCAAAATGCCGAAAATAAACTTTTTTCAAAAAAGGCCTTGACAAGCCTTTCCGGAAGTTTTCCACAGGGCAAATTCTATTTACCCTTTTTGAAGCCCTTGATTTGCAAGGTTTTCCACACTTTCCACAAAGTTTTCCACAGCTTTGCACTTTTCCACAGAGCTCGGGTGTGGATAACTTTATTCAGATAAACTTTGTCAGTTTTTACAAACTTTTGATTTTTTTAATATTTTTCAGTCGTTTTTTGATGAAAATTTCCCCATTTTTCTGTCATCGCGGCGCAGACGGGCAAGAATATTTTTTGAAAAAAAGAAAATTTCTTATTGTAATATACGCGCCGTAGTGTTATAATTATATTAATAATATTCGAGGTCATAAGTGAGATACACCGTCACGCAAGCAGAGGACGGCAAGACCGTAAAGGAGATACTGCTCGGCAGTATCGGGCTCTCGGTCGCCTTTCTCAAGCATCTGAAATTTATGGAAAACGGAATAATGCTTGACGGCGAGAAGGTCACGGTGCGCCGCGTGGTGCACGCGGGAGATATTCTCTGCCTTGCGACAGAGAACGAAAAGCTCGGCTCGCGACTGACGCCGACAGAGCTGCCGCTTGACATCGTCTACGAGGACGAGGATATGGTAGTTCCCTCGAAGAGTGCGGATATGCCTACGCATCCGTCGCACAACCACCACGGAGACACGCTTGCCGACGCGCTTGCATACTACTACAAAGACGCGCCCGAGCCATTCGTCTTCCGACCGATCAACCGACTTGACCGCAACACGAGCGGTCTTACGCTCATAGCAAAAAACCGTATCAGTGCCGCGCGGCTTGCTGCGTCGATGAGAGACGGAAAAATAAAAAAGCAATACGTGGCGATACTCGACGGCACTCTGCCCGACGATCGCGGCAGTATAGAGACATATCTGCGACGCACGGGAGAGAGCATAATCGTCCGCGAGGTCTGCGACGAGAACGGCGGTGGCGACTATGCTCTTACGCATTACGAGGTGATCGCGCGCTCTGAGCGCTACACTCTCGTGCTCGCCTCCCCCGAGACAGGCCGCACTCATCAGCTCCGAGTTCACTTTGCGAGCCTCGGATGCGCGATACTCGGCGACGATATGTACGGCAAAATCTCGCCACTAATCCCCCGCCACGCACTGCACGCGCTCTCGCTCTCCTTTCCGCATCCGTCAAAGGACGAGACCGTGACCTGCATCTCTTTGCCACCCGAGGATATGGCAGAAGTGATACGCGCCGAGTTCGGCGAGGAGACGCTCACAGAGCTTTTGAGTTTTACGACCTTCAGCTAAAAAGGAATTATAAATATGGATCAAAAAGACAATCTTTCCGTTGAGAATGAAGACGTGGTTGAGGTGATCGAGCCGATCGACGCCGCAGAGCCGACGGATATACAGAGCACAGAAAAAAAGCCGAGACTGCCGATCGTCTGCATAGTTATCTACGCGATCGCCGCGCTCTGCGCTATTCTTTACGTGGCTTTCCTGCTCTCCCCCGAGTTTTCGGACTTCTTTAACAAAAACGTCTCGCCTTTCATCCGCGTGCCGCTCGCGATGCTGACGGGTTGGATACCCTTCTCGCTCGCAGAGCTTATGCTCCTCTTCGCGCCCTTCGCGGTAGTAGCGCTCGTAGCTTACGGCATAAAGAAATACTCATCGAGCTGGAGACACGCGATGGTCTACTGTCTTACCATACTCTCGCTCGCCGCTTACGTTTTCTCGACCTTCACGCTCGGCTTCGTGCCCGCCTACAGAGGCTCAAGACTCGATCAGAAGATGGGGCTCGATAAGCAGCCCGTCAGCGCAGAAGAGCTGTACGACACCGCCGCTATCGTGGTCACCGAGTTGAACGAGCTTCACAGCAAGATAAATTACAGCGAGAGCACTGATTTCTCGGTAATGCCATACGGCTATGACGAGCTCAACCGCAAGCTTCTCGACGCTTACGAGGTTGCAAGCGAGAAATACGACTTCATCAACACCTTTGACAGCCGCGTCAAGCGAGTCATGCTCAGCGAGCCTATGACTTATACACACATCAGCGGCGTTTACACCTTCTTTACGGGTGAGGCAAATCTCAATACCAACTTCCCCGACTACACTCTCCCCTTCACCGCGGCTCACGAGCTTGCGCACCAGAGGGGAATTGCAAGAGAGGACGAGGCAAACTTCGTTGCTTTCCTCGTCTGCATATGTTCGGATGACGATTACATTCGCTATTCGGGATATCTCAATCTATACGAATATCTCGCGGGTCCGCTCTCGCGTGCTAACAAGGATTACTACGCAGTTATATATTACGCGATGCCCGAAAATATCCTTCTCGAGATGAAGGCATACTCAAAGTTCTTCGACAAGTACCGCGAGAACATAGCCGAAAAGGTCTCTGAGAAGGTCAACGATTCCTTCCTCACAATCAACGGCACAGAGGGCACTAAGAGCTACGGCATGGTAGTGGATCTTGCGGTAGCATACTACAAGGACAAAGACTGACACGACAAATTCTGAATTTTTATGGAGGTAGATATGGATAACAGACTTATCATCCGCGGCGGAAGACCGCTGTACGGCGACGTTAAGATCAGCGGAATGAAGAATTCCGCTCTTCCCGTTATCTTTGGCACTATTGCCACGGGCGACGTCTGCACCATAAAAAATCTCCCCGACATCAGCGACATCTCTCTCGCACTCGAAACGATTGAGATGGTTGGCGCGAGCGTGCGCTTCATAGACACCTCGACCGCCATCATCGACACGCGCAAGGTGATGATGAAAAGTCCGCCGCTCGAATACGTCAGTAAGATGCGTGCATCGACATATATGCTGGGCGCTATGCTCGGTAGATTCGGTCGCGCCGAGGTCGGTTACCCGGGCGGGTGCGATCTTGGCGCGCGCCCGATAAATCTGCACCTCAAGGGTTTTGAAACTCTTGGTGCGAGGATCACATACTCGACGAGCGGTATGATCACCTGCGAGGCTCCGATCGGACTCAAGGGCAACTTCGTTTACCTCGACATCGCATCGGTAGGTGCGACCATCAACGTTATGCTTGCCGCCGTGCTTGCAGAGGGTACTACGGTCATCGAGAATGCCGCACGCGAGCCACATATCGTCGATATGGCTTGTTTCCTCAACGCCTGCGGAGCTAAGATCTCGGGTGCAGGAACGAGTATGATAAGAATTCGCGGCGTGGAGTCGCTCCACGGCTGTACCTACGAGCTCGCGCCCGATATGATAGAGGCAGGAACCTATATGGTCGCCGCCGCGGCTACAAGAGGTCGCGTATGCGTGAAGAATATAATCCCGAAGCATATGGAATCGGTCAGCACAAAGCTGCGCGAGATCGGAATTCCTGTCGAGGTGCAGGACGATTCGATCACGGTCACGGGACTTGAGGGTTTCCGCGGCACAGAGATCAGAACAAACCCCTACCCGGGATTTCCCACCGATATGCATCCGCAGTTCAGCGCGTTGCTCGCGCTCTCGAGGGGTGTCAGCAGAGTCTTTGAGGGAATATATCCCGAGAGATTTCGATACGTTCCCGAGCTTAACAAAATGGGGGCTAACATTGAGGTCATCGACGGTTCTGCGCTGATAAACGGAGTTGAAACGCTCCACGGAGCAGAGGTCAAGGCAAGCGACCTTCGCGCAGGCGCGTGCCTGGTCATCGCCGCGCTCGCCGCTGACGGAGTCACGACCATCTCGAGCATCGAATACATAGACCGCGGCTACGAGGATCTTGTCGAAAAGCTCAAATTCCTCGGTGCTGATATAAAGAGAGTATAAAAAAAGGCTGAGCCAAAAGCTTTTAAGAAAGCGATTGGCTCAGCCTTTTATTAGGTTGGTTCTTTTAAATTTTTCCGTCGACATACGCAGTATCACAGAGGAGCCAAACGAGTTTTTCACCCAATTTGTCATATTCTTCAAGCAAATTCTTGCCGTTCTCGTCAAGCAAAGCCTCAAGTTCCGCTCGCTTCTGTAAAAGCTTTGCTAAAATTTCTCTTCCCTCATTCAAAATATTATTGTTGTCCATTTTTACCCCCTAAAATAAAAAGTGCGCGACCGAAGCCGCGCACAAAAAACGCAGCCCCATTGTCGCCAAACAATCTCTTCATAGCATAGGTGTACTATACAATCAAGCAGGAGCAACGTTTTTTACAAAACGAATGTACTTGATTGTATAGCAAAAAAAGCTATATGTTTTCCGTAGAAAAAACCTATAACTATGAATATTAAGATTGTTTGGCAACTTTATTATATCACAAAAAAAGACGAATATCAATATTTTTTATAAAAAAGGTAATTAAAATAGATTTCGTTTGTTTTTTAGAAAATTGCTGATGCACATCCGTCTGCGGTTGCACATCGGTTTATATCTCATCGGTAGGGGCGCTTCACGAAGCGCCCGCTTTGGAATAAAAGTTAATCTGTGCAGTACAAACGGGCGATTCTTGAATCGCCCCTACGAATTGGATAGAACCTTTTTGTACCGTAGAAGAACAAAACCACGATTTCTATCTCGTGTGTAGGGACCGACGTCCCTGCAACAAGTTGCCGGCGGTCCAAGGTCGTAGCGGTTACAAAACGCATATCCGTCCGTTATCTATAGCAAAACAACAAACGGAAAAGACATATATTTTTTTCATTTTAGGACCGTCGAGGAAGCCGGTCCCTACAGAATTGATATAGTTTTATTGTTTATATAACA
>JAFTKL010000005.1 GCA_017453285.1 Clostridia bacterium
GATAAGCTCTGTTCCGCCAAGCATATTTGACCATTGATCGTCTCCGCCAAACTGAAGATTGCAATCGTAGTTCTGGAACAGATAGTAGAAGTCATAGGACTGCATTATCATGTAGTTGAACTCAAGGAAAGAGAGTCCCTTTTCCATTCTCTGCTTGTAGCACTCTGCGCGGAGCATATTGTTGACAGAGAAGCAGGAGCCGACCTCGCGAAGAACCTCAACATAGTTGAGATCGAGGAGCCACTCTGCGTTGTTGATCATCATAGCCTTGCCTTCGGAGAAGTCGATGAAGCGGCTCATCTGCTTCTTGAAGCACTCGCAGTTGTGCGCGATGGTCTCGGGAGTCATCATCTGACGCATATCAGTTCTTCCCGAGGGGTCGCCGATCATAGCCGTACCGCCTCCGATGAGCGCAATAGGCTTGTTGCCCGCCATCTGAAGTCTCTTCATAAGGCAGAGAGCCATGAAGTGACCTACGTGAAGGCTGTCTGCAGTGGGGTCAAAGCCGATGTAGAAAACAGCCTTGCCGTTGTTTACCATGTCCTTTATTTCCTGCTCGTCGGTAACCTGAGCGATAAGACCTCTTGCAACGAGCTCGTCATAAATAGTCATAAATACCTCCAAAAATGATTAAAAATCAATATATCTTTTATATTATAAACCATTTTTTGCGACTTGTCAAGATTTATCTAAAAAATTAAAGGGCTGTTGCGTGCAACAGCCCTAAAATTGATTTACAGGTTATTTGTTGGTATTACCCTGAGCCTGATTTTCGTAGCTCTCAACCATCTTCTTTACCATCTGACCGCCGATAGAGCCAGCCTGACGGGAAGTGAGATCGCCGTTGTAGCCGTTGCTGTTAAGGTTTACGCCAACTTCGTTTGCTGCCTGCATCTTGATCTGCTCAAGAGCCTGCTTTGCCTGCTTGTTTGCCATAATAAATTCTCCTTGTCTCCGCAAGTGCGGAGGTTTATCTTTTATATCTTTAAGAGCGCACCGTATGAGAACGATCGCGCTCTCTCGGCTTGCTCTGGTATTATTTTGCGACAAGTCAAATTTTATATGTATGGAAAAATCAGGCTATTTTTATTTGTTTTTTATACGAAAACGAGCTGAACGAGCAGCATATAGCACACAGTTCCCGAGATGATGCTCAGCAGGGTATTCCGCTTCCATACGTGGAGCAGAACTACAACGGCAGACGCGATGAACGCGGGCAAAAAGCCGCCGAGAGAGGAAAAGCTCGTGTCCTTGAGGCAATACACGACAAGCATTCCCATAATTGCGTAGGGGAGCATCGAGGAGAGCTTTTCGATGATCTTCGGAGTTTTTCTGCCGTTGCCGAAAAGCGCGAAGGGCAGAAATCTGAGCGCAGCGGTGAGTAGCGCAATGATCGCGACCGAGAGCCAGATGTAAGTGTTTTCAGTCATTTTGCTTGCCCTCCTTTTCCTTTTTCTTTTCCTTGTATAAGCAGAGAAGGAGTGCGATGACGAGCATCGTCGGGATAAGGAAGCTGTCCTTGCCGAAGATCAGAAGGCAGAGCACCGACGCACCCACGCCGATGAGGGCAGAGAAGTGCTTTTTGGTACTGAGCCACTGCTCGACAAAGACCGTGATAAAGAGTGCGGTGAGCGCGAAATCAATGCCCGTCGTGTTGAAGCTTATCAGCGAGCCTGCAATCGCGCCGAGCGCCGAGCCGAATATCCAATAGGAGTGGTCGAGGAGCGTGACGAGCAGGTAATAATCCTTCAGCTCCTTGCCCTCAAGTCCTATCGTGTCCGAGCAGACGAGAGAGTATGTCTCGTCGGTAAGTCCGAAAATGAGATATCCCTTGCGCTTGCCGACACCCTTGTATTTTTCGAGCATCGAAACGCCGTAAAAGAGGTGACGCGCGTTGACCATAAGAGTCGTGAGGGCGGTTGTGATGAGCGACGCGCCGCCCGTGAGCAGATCTATCGCAACGTACTGCATCGAGCCTGCGTAGATAAATGTGCTCATAGCGACCGCGAGAAGAATTCCAAATCCGCTCGCGCGCAGAATTATGCCAAAACCGAAGCCGAGGACGATATATCCCGCCATAACGGGTAGTGTTGCCACAAACGCTTGCTTTATTACCTTTTTCACAGCCTTACCTCGCTTTAGCAAATTTGAATATATTATACTACCGCATAGAAAAAAAGTCAATACCGAGGAAATAAAATATAAATAAAAGGGCTGCCAGGGCAGCCCGTGGGGGAAAGTTAATTGCTTGGTAAATTTATATTTTCGAAATCAATATATTTTTTTAATTCTTCCAACGTTTCAAGGTATTGACCTTCTCTGATAAATTTGCCGGGTACGGAAATTGTAATTGCTTTGCCGTTGTTGTTTAAAAAGAAAATTTCTTGTATCGAGCTTTGGTGATATGCATAGCCGTCTTTTTCTACCGTCTGGAATGAATTTACTCGCCGTTCGTAGCTTCCGTCCTCCTTGTATATGTTAACGCTAAAGCAATCGTACAACACTCCTGATTGATATTCAAGTCCCTTTATAGTGAAATAGTACATGTAATAACCTTCAAGATCATATGCTTGCGTGAATTCGATCTTGTTTGAAACAAGTTTTGGCACTGTAACATATGCTTCTTCCCCCTTGTTTGTTGTACAAACGTGTCCTATAAAGGTATCGAGAGAGGTAGAGGTGTAAGCGGGTGGATCGTCATCCGATATGATTTTCGTTCGTCCGACAGTCAGCGTATTGATATCCGACGTAGCATTTTCTTTGGAGTACCAGATATTAAGCTTTCGACCGTCGGTTAACAAATATTCGTATATTATAAGTCCGCTGCCCACGCTTACTCCGCGCGCATTTAGTAGCTCCGCTACTTCACCGAAAGTCATTCCTACGGATATGGTGCTTGCGACTTCTGGATCAACGAGCTCATCTACTTGTACTTGGTAAACTGTAACCTTGTCGAGCTTTTTGTCTTTGTAATGGTAGTGATATCGAATATATACCGGTCTGCCGTCGCTCAGAAAATATCTGTCCGCAACATCCGTTCTTAACTCTTGGTAAGGAACTTTGAGCATTTTTCTTACGTCTTTGCGCTCCATTCCAATCTCTATTTGATCGAGTAAAGATATATCGTCAATTGTGGTAGGCTCGGTCGGCTTCTCGGTGGGTTCTTCGGTAGGTATTTGTGTCACCTCTTCCGTGGGCTTGTCGATATCTGCAGTAGGAACTTCAGGATCGCCGAAAATAAGCTCTTCGTTAAAATTAAAACCGCAGGAAAAGAGCGATGTGCAAAGTAAAAGCGTCAGGATTAAAAGCAGATAATTTTTCATATCAGTCTCCTTGAGTTCTCGGTTTGTCGAGGGCGCCAACCCCTACCGATGAGATATAGGTTGTTTGCGTGATAGTCGGGTATTGTTTTTGAATCGACACCTACATTATACCATATCCTATACCCTTTGTCAAGCTTTAAGGTCTTTCGGAGTAGAGGCAGAGGTTATTTTGCATATAGAGTGAAAAAATCCTTCGCGGTCATTGACAAAAAGGGCAAAAAGAGTTATACTATTATCAATAATATACTCAAATAAAGGGAAGGGCGGATCCTGCGCTCTCCCGAGAACGAAAGAAGGAGAAAAAATGAAAGACATCAAGAGAAATCTTACAATGCTTTGCGATTATTACGAGCTCACGATGAGCAACGGATATTTCGTAAATGGAATGAAGGACAAGATCGTCTATTTTGATGTGTTCTACCGCGACAACCCCGACAACGGCGGCTACGCCATCGTGGCGGGACTTGAGCAGATAGTCGAGTACATCAACGATCTGCATTTTGACGAGGGAGATATCGAATATCTGCGCGGCAGAGGCTGCTTTTCGGAAGAATTCCTCGAGTATCTCAAAAATTTCCGCTTCAGCGGAGACATTTGGGCGATCCCCGAGGGAACGGTAGTTTTCCCCGGTGAGCCTCTTATGACTGTAAGAGCACCTATCATCGAGGCACAGTTCATCGAGACCTACATCCTTATGATGATCAACCATCAGTCGCTCATCGCCACCAAGGCGTCGAGAATTACGAGAGCGGCAAAGGGAAGAGCTGTCAGCGAGTTCGGCTCACGCAGAGCGCAGGGTGCGGATGCGGCTATTCTCGGTGCGAGAGCGGCTTACATCGGCGGATGCGGCTCGACAGCCTGCACGATCGCAGACGAGGCTTACGGAGTTCCTGCCGTCGGAACGATGGCGCACTCCTGGGTACAGCTCTTTGACACCGAATACGAGGCTTTCGAGACCTACTGCAAGACCTATCCGAAGAACGCAACTCTTCTCGTTGACACCTACAACGTGCTCGAGAGCGGAGTTCCCAACGCGATAAAGGCATTCAAGACCATTCTGCATCCGCAGGGAATACGCAACTGCGCGGTCCGTATCGACTCGGGCGACGTTACCTATCTCACCAAGAAGGTGCGCAAGATGCTCGACGACGCGGGACTTCCCGAGTGCAAGATCGTGGTATCTAACTCGATGGACGAGTACATCATCCGCGAGCTTATCCGTCAGGGCGCGGAGATAGATTCCTTCGGCGTTGGCGAGAGACTTATCACGGCTAAGAGCGATCCCGTTTTCGGCGGCGTTTACAAGGTCTGCGCTGTCGAGGACGCTGAGTGCAAGGTAATACCCAAGATAAAGATCAGCGAGAACGTGGGCAAGATCACGACTCCCCACTTCAAGAAGGTCTACAGACTCCGCGGTCGAGAGACGGGCAAGGCAGAGGCGGATCTTATCTGCGTATACGACGAGACTATCGACGACACCAAGCCGCTCGAGATCTTTGACCCCGCAGCGACCTGGAAACGCAAGACTCTCGAGAACTTCAGCGCGACTGAGCTTCTCGTTCAGGTATTCAGAAATGGCGAGCAGGTATACAAGCTTCCCACGCTCGCAGAGATCAGACAGCACTGCGCCGAGGAGATCGAGGGCATGTGGGACGAGGTGCGCCGTTTCAGCAATCCTCACAACTATTACGTCGACCTCTCCGAGAAGCTCTGGCAGCTCAAGCACGATATGCTTGCGGCGCACGGCAGAAGATAAGCGATGCGAGTTATCGTTTGCCTTGAGGACAAGGGCGGAATGATGTTCAATCACCGCCGACAGAGCCGAGACCGCGTGCTGAATGCCGACGTTATCGCTCAATGCAAAGGTGCGCGCCTTTGCATCTCGCCCTATTCAATGCTGCTATTTGAGGGCAGCGACGCGGATATCCTTTGCGACGAGGACTTCCTTGAGCTTGCAGGCGAGGGTGATTTCTGCTTCGTTGAGGACAGAGAGCTCGCACCCTACGCTGATCGCATCGAAGAGGTGACAGTGTACAAGTGGAACAGAAGATACCCGACTGACACCTATTTTGATCTCGACCTCGCCGCGCTTGGCTTCAAGCTCACGTCAAGCGAGGAATTTGCAGGATATTCACACGAAAAAATCACTAAGGAGACTTACAGAAAATGAAATTTACAAGAAGCATAATAGCTCTTCTTGCTCTTCTGATGGCACTTTGCCTCACGTTTACAGGCTGTGATCTTGGTGATCTCGGACTCGGCGGCGAGCCTGATGCTACGTCAGAGAAGTTCGAGCAGACCAATAAGCCCACAGATAAGGGCGATCCCGCCGATAAACCGACAGATAAACCCACCGACGCTCCCGAAAACAATGAGGGAGAAGGCAACGACACGGCGAGAGATCCGATATGCGATCTGCTCGGAATACCCTATTTCTCGGGCAATCCCTGGACTCCCATCAACGATAATAAGCCTGCTTTTACCGAAGAGGAGATAACCACCGAGGGTTACGAATTCTACAGCGAGCTTGATAACCTCGGCAGATGCGGATACGTTATGGCTTGCGTTGGCACAGAGATGATGCCTACAGAGGACAGAGGCGACATCGGCAGTATCAAGCCTACAGGTTGGGTGCAAAAGCAGTATGACGGAAATCTCGTCAGCGGCGGCAATCTCTATAACCGCTGCCACCTCATCGGCTTCCAGCTCACAGGCGAGAATGCGAACAAAAAGAATCTCATCACCGGAACGAGATATATGAACTGGGACGGAATGGTCGAGTTCGAGAATATGATCGCCGACTACGTAAAAGAGACGGGCAACCACGTTATGTATCGCGTAACTCCTATGTTCTATGAGAATGAGCTCGTCGCAAGAGGCGTTCATATGGAGGCTTACTCGGTAGAGGACAACGGTGAGGGCATCAGCTTCAACGTATACGCGTACAACGTACAGCCCGGCATCACAATTGACTACGCGACCGGCGAGAGCTGGCTCTCGGGTGAAGAGGGCGGCAACGCAGGTAACGAGGAGCAGACTCCCGATAATAACGGCGGCGAGGAAGGACCTAAGTACATACTCAATACGAGCAGTAAGAAGGTCCATATTCCCACCTGCGGAAGCGTTTCCACAATGGTCGACAAGAACAAGCAGGAGTACAACGGAGAGCTTGCGGATATACTTTCGCAGGGCTATACGAAGTGCGGTGCCTGCAACGCAGGAGAATAAAATTTATATATCTCTGAGGCGACACTCGGCAGGATTTGCCGAGTGTCGTTTTTTACAATGTAAGGGATAGGAAAAGAAGTAAAAAATATATAAATAAAATTTTATTTAAACTCTTGAAAAAAAGAGACATATATGTTATAATGTAATACGATATTATGGAACAGTGTGCATTTTTGAAAGATCACGTCTGTTTTTTGCCATTTCGTCGTGTGGAGGTGAGTCGAAAATGGAAATTTTTAAGGAGAAAGTTCTGGATACTCTTTTGAGTATAGATCTGTGGGATGTGGTGGATATAATTCTGCTCGCGTGCGCGTTTTTCTTCGTCTATCGCTTCGCAAAGAAGAGAAGAGCTATCAAGCTCATCGTCGGAGTCGTGCTTTTCCTCGGGCTGATGCTTCTTGTGGACGCGGTAAAGCTGTCTGCACTCGGATTTGTGTTCGGGGACTTCAAGCAGCTCGGTCTTATCGCGCTCATCATCATTTTCCAACCCGAGCTTCGTTCGGCACTCGAGAAGATCGGAGGTATTCGCGTGTTCAACTTCCACGTAAACCATAACGACAAGAATTCAGTCAGTGCACATTACGTTATAGAGTCGGTGTCGCGCGCGGCACAGAGACTTTCCACGGCAGGACACGGCGCGCTGATAGTTATCGAGCGTCATAACTCGCTTGCAGAGTACAAGAGATCAGGAAGCTCGATCGACGCGGTCATCTCGCCGGATATGCTCTGTTCGATATTCTATAAGGGCACTGCGCTCCACGACGGCGCGGTCATCATACGAGACGGCAGAATAGACTCGGCGGCGTGCGTTCTTCCGATGACAAGCAGAGTCGATATCGACTCTGAGCTTGGAACAAGACACAGAGCCGCGATAGGCACTACCGAGGTCAGCGACGCCATAGTCGTTATCGTCTCCGAGGAGACCGGAAAGATCTCGCTCTCTATCGACGGTGAGCTCGAGAGAGGCTTTACTTATTCCACACTCCGTACAAAGCTTGAGGATATACTCGTCCCCAAGGACAACGCGGCACAGAAGCAGAAGAGCAAGATCGCACGATCATCTAAGGGCGGCAAGAAGAAATAATTGCCGATAAGGAAGGAGATCAAATGTCTGATAAGGAACTCAGTAAGGCGGCTGCCAAGCAGCAACGCCTGGTTGTAAAAAATAAAAGATACAAGAAAAGCGATATAGTTGCCGGCATTATATGCTTGCTCGCGGCTCTTTTGATATGGGTGCACGCGACAAACATAGAAAAGACCGAAGAGCAGCTTCGCGACGAGCATCTGAACGATATCGTCGATGCGGCGGCAGGAGAGAATAAGACCAACTGATACAACGGAGGAGCAGACTGTGGCTGACGGAAAATATAGCGGATTTCTTGTGAGCGGTATAAGTCTGCCGCCCGATGCTAATGAACAGGAGGCTTGCGATATCGCGGCGTCCGACCTGAAGCGTGCAGGGGTAGACCCTGCACGAATTCGTTTTAGTATATACAAGCGTTCTGTTGACGCAAGAAAGAGAAACGATATAAGACTCGTGTATTCGGTAGCGGCGAAGCTTGATTCGCCGCGATCGGTCTCTTTAGCAGAGAGCAGAGCAAAGCACCGCATCTCGCCGCTCGTTGACGGAGAGCTCAAGGTAGTCTGCGGAAGCAGACCTATGAGCGCACCTCCCGTCGTCGTCGGAATGGGACCTGCGGGCCTTTTCGGCGCGCTTCTCCTTGCGGAGAACGGGTACGCGCCAATTATCATCGACCGCGGAGATAACGTTACCGACAGATCTGCGGCGTATGAGAGATTTAAAAAATTCGGTCTGCTTGACGTCGATTCGAATATCCAGTTCGGCGCGGGTGGAGCAGGCACTTTCTCGGACGGAAAGCTCCTGACAAGGATCAATGACGAGAAGATAGGCTACGTGTTGCAGAGATTTTGCGACTTCGGCGCACCCGAGGAGATCCTCGTTGCCGCAAAGCCGCACGTTGGTACCGATCTTTTGCTCGGTATTGTCGATAAAATGCTCTCTCGCATCGAGGAACTCGGCGGAAAGGTAATGTACCGCACGAGAATGGACGGCATACGCGAACTTGCAGACGGAAATATCGCGCTTGAGACGACCTCGGGTGAGATAGTTGCATCGTCTGTGCTTATGGCTGTCGGACACAGCGCGAGAGACACCTACAAGATGCTGCTTGAAAACGGATTTATGATCGAGGCAAAGTCCTTTTCGGTCGGCGTGAGAGTGGAGCATCTGCGCGAGGACATCGACCGCGCGCTATACGGAGATATGGCAGGACACGAAAAGCTTGGCAAGGGCGAGTACCATCTTTCCGACACCTCGTCGGGTAGGGGAGTTTATACCTTCTGTATGTGCCCTGGCGGAGAGGTAGTTGCGGCGGCGTCCGAAGAGGGCGGCGTAGTCGTCAACGGTATGAGCTACAACGCGCGCGACGGAATAAATTCCAATTCCGCAGTCGCGGTAAGCGTGTTTAAGAATGATTACGACGGCACCCCTATGGGAGCGATAAATTTTCAGAGAAGTATAGAGAAAGCGGCGTTCGAAGCGGGCGGCGCTGACTACAGTGCGCCTATGCAGACGGTCGCAAGCTTCCTTGGCAGAAGCGATAAGAACGAGATAGGCAGAATTATGCCTACCTACAGAGACGGAAAAGTAGGACTCTGCGCACTTGATACCGTATTGCCCGCATTTATCTGCGACGAGCTTCGCAGAGGACTTTTGTCGTTTGATCGCAAGCTTTCGGGCTTTGCGTGCGACGACGCAATTCTTACGGGAGTCGAGACGAGAACGTCCGCACCTGTCAGAATACTTCGCACAGATGAGCTTCGTGCGCTCGGCAAGGGAAGGATATACCCTTGTGGCGAGGGAGCGGGCTACGCGGGCGGAATTACGAGCGCGGCTATTGACGGTCTGCGCGTGGCGCTGAAGATAATGGAGGAGTTTGCTCCCGAGCGCCCCTGACTTTGTTTTAAATTTGTGTTTATATAGATTGAGGTAGTTATGAATAACAACAAGCGAGAGAAGGTGTGGTGCGAACGCTACGTCTTCGGTGACCCCTCGCGCGATGAAGCAGTCAGAGAAATGGCACGCGGACTTGGAAGAAGCGAGCTTTTTTCGGTGTTGCTTTATAACAGAGGGTACCGAAACGCAGAGGAAGCGTTGCATTTTCTGAGATTTGAGGAGGCGGATCTCCACGATCCCTATTTGCTTGCCGATATGGATAAGGCGGTAGAGAGGGTGTTTCAGGCGATAGAGCGAGGCGAGAAAATATGTATTTACGGAGACTACGACGTTGACGGAGTCACGTCGGTCAGTATGCTCTATCTTTATTTGCAGGAGCTTGGCGCAGACGTTACCGTCAAGATCCCTAAGAGAGAGGGCGAGGGCTACGGTGTTTCCTGCGCGGCACTTGGTACGCTTGCAGAGAGCGGAGTCAGCCTTGTGATCACGGTAGATACCGGTATAACCGCGGCGGCAGAGGTCGAGTTCGGAAAGAGCATTGGCATTGAATTCGTCGTTACCGACCACCACGAGTGCAGAAGTGAGCTTCCGCTCGCGTGCGCGGTGGTAAATCCGCACAGACCCGACTGCCCGTATCCCTTCAAGGAGCTTGCAGGCGTAGGAGTGGTATTCAAGCTCGTTTGCGCGTGCGAGATGAAGAGATGCAGAGAGACGGGAAGAGATATAGTTGACGGCATACGCAGAGTCTGCACCGAGTACGCGGATCTTACCGCACTCGGAACGATCGCCGACGTTATGCCTATCGTTGACGAGAACAGACTTATCGTCAGTATGGGTCTGCGCCTTATGGAAAAGAACCCACGACCAGGACTTGAAGCGCTGATCGACGCGTCCTCCTCCAAAAAGAGCGACGACGCAAAGAAGAGAAAAATAACCTCGGGCTTTATCGGATTTGGTATCGCCCCGAGAATAAACGCCGCAGGAAGAATTTCCGATGCGGCGATAGCCGTCAGAACCCTGCTTGCACCCGCAGGAGAGGAGGCGGAGAGATACGCGGAGGAGCTCTGTGCTATCAACAGACAAAGACAGGTCGAGGAGAACCGTATCGCAGAGCAGGCATACGAGATGATCGCCGATCTGCCCGACCTTGATGAAAATCCCGTTATCGTGCTTGACAGCAACGAGTGGCAGCAGGGAATTATAGGTATCGTCTCCTCGAAAATCACAGAGAGATATGGACTTCCGTCTATTCTCATCTCGTTCGACGGCTCTATGGACGTAGAGGAGAGCGAGTTTGACGACGGAAAGGGCTCGGGAAGAAGCATCAAGGGGCTCAACCTCGTCGAAGCACTCGGATACTGCGAGGATCTGCTCGTAAAATACGGCGGACACGAGCTCGCGGCGGGACTTACCGTTAAGAGAGGCAACCTTGACGCATTCCGCGAGAGAATAAATGCGTATGCAAGAGAGCACCTCGACGACGAGGCGTTCAAGATAAAGCTTGAGGCAGACTTCGAGATAATAATGAGCGACGTTAATATCGACTTCGCACGCGAGCTTCAGTACCTCGAGCCTTACGGAACGGGTAACGCAACGCCTCTCTTTGTGATGCGTGACGTTACCGTTAAGAAGATCGCCTACACCAAGGGCGGCGAGCATGCAAGACTCTATCTTGAGAAGGACGGCGCGGCTGTCAACGCGATGTACTTCGGAATGGGCGAGGGAATGCTCGGATTTGGAAACGGAGACCTCATCGATCTGCTCTTCAACGTGGATATAAACGACTACAAGAACGTCCAGAGTGCGCAGATGATCGTGCGTGACGCAAGACCTGCTGAGTCATATTCCAAGAGAATAGCAGACGAGAAGAGCCGATACAGCGAGCTTCGAGGAGGTGGAAAGCATTACGCGTCCGAGGATTTCGTTCCCAATCGCGAGGATTGCTCACGCGTTTATACCTATCTGCGCCGCGAGTACAGACTCGGAAACAGCGTGACCGATATTCAGAGCGTGCTCCGTGCGCTTAATACCGGTGCACAGAAGCCGATAAATTACGTAAAGCTCAAGTACATATTCGAGATATTCAACGAGCTGCAGAT
The DNA here is from genome assembly GCA_017453285.1 of Clostridia bacterium. Classification (GTDB taxonomy): domain Bacteria; phylum Bacillota; class Clostridia; order Oscillospirales; family CAG-272; genus HGM12713. The sequence continues at coordinate 11,628 of JAFTKL010000005.1, forward strand.
ATGCGACATTCTCGAGCTTGATAAGGATATATATCGCTTTGAAGTAATATTCCGTGCAACGAGGACCAGCATAGAGAAATCGGCAATACTCAAAAGACTAAAGACACAGTGCGTAGACCGCCCGCAGCAGTAAAGGCGGCAAGAAAGGAACCAAATGCCGAATAATACCTGTACGACTGTTGAAGAGCTGATGCAAAAGCTCCTCAATTCAGGAAGAAAATACGATCTTGACAAGATAAGAATGGCAGGCGAGTACGCCGAGTCGCTCCACGAGGGACAGTTCCGCGTGAGCGGAGATCCTTATATCTCGCATCCTGTTGCGGTTGCGGAGATAGTTTCGGATCTCGGACTTGACACCAACTCTATCTGTGCAGCGCTCCTTCACGACACGGTAGAGGACTGCTCGGATAAGACCGACCTTGATGAGATCACCGCGAAATTCGGTAGCGAGACCGCGATGCTCGTCGACGGACTTACCAAGATGGTCGCGCTTCACATCGAGGATAAGGAAGAGGCACATATTGAAAATCTGCGTAAGATGCTGCTCGCGATGTCGAGAGACATCAGAGTCATCTTCATCAAGCTCTGTGATAGACTCCACAATATGCGTACCCTCTCGGTAAAGCCCGACCCCAAGAGACGCTCGACCGCGCTTGAGACTATGTACGTATACGCGCCTCTTGCACACCGCCTCGGTATGCAAAAGATCAAGCAGGAGCTTGAAAATCTCTGTATATCCTACCTCGACCCGATCGGATACGACGAGATAAGAAATTATATTGACCAGAAGTACGGACAGAGCGTCGGATTTATCGAGAACGTAAGAGGAATAGTAGACAAGAAGCTTCGCGAGAACAACATACACTTCGAGCTTGCGGGAAGAATAAAATCCGTATACAGTATCTACCGCAAGATGTTCAATCAGAATAAGAGCTTTGACGAGATATACGACTTCTATGCGATGAGAATAATCGTTGATACCGAGCTTGAATGCTACACCGCACTCGGACTTATCCACGAGATGTTCAAATCGGTCCCCGGAAGATTTAAGGACTATATCTCAACTCCGAAGCCCAATATGTATCGCTCGCTCCATACCACCGTTATCGGCCGCGACGGTATTCCGTTCGAGGTTCAGATAAGAACCTGGGAGATGCACCAGATAGCAGAATACGGTATCTGCGCGCATTGGAAGTACAAGAGCGGAGAAAAGTCAAAGCTTGATATCGACAACAAGCTTGAGTGGATATCGAGACTCATCGAGACCGAGTCGAATACCACCGACCCCGACGAGTTCCTCAATGCGCTCAAGACCGATATATTCCACGACGAGACATTCGTGTTTACCCCCAAGGGAGACGTTATTGCGCTTCCTCTCGGTTCGACGGTTATAGATTTTGCGTACGCGATACACTCGGGCGTAGGTAACTCGATGATAGGCGCGAAGATCAACGGAATGATAGTTCCGATCGAGCGCGCACCCGTGACGGGAGATATCGTTGAGATAATCACCTCATCCTCGTCTAAAGGACCGAGCCGCGACTGGCTCAACATCGTCAAGACGAGTGAAGCAAGGACTAAGATCAAAAGCTGGTTCAAGCGAGAGAAGAGAACAGAGAACATCGCCGCAGGTAAGGCGATGGTAGACGCTGAATTCAAGAGATTTGCAAGAAGCTATACCGATGCACAGCGCAACGAGGTAGTTGCTACGGTCGGACAGAGGATAGGCTATATGAGCGCCGACGACCTCTACAACACGCTCGGATACGGCGGTATCCCTCTCTCCAAGGTGATCGGAAAGTTCAAGGATGAGTTTGAACGCACGGTCATGGTCGACGACGAGGAGAAGGCTCCCGACATCACCGTCGAGCAGGTCAAGACGGTAGCTCCGAGAAACATCAAGTCGAACGGCGGAATTATCGTCGACGGACTCGAGGGCTGCCTTGTAAAGTTCGCAAGATGCTGCAATCCGCTTCCCGGAGACAGCGTTATCGGATTTATTACGAGAGGCCACGGCGTGTCTGTGCATAAATCCGACTGCCCCAACGTAACGCTCAGCAGAGATAACCCCGAGAACGAGGGACGTTGGGTAGACGCGTATTGGGAAGAGAAGAAGGGCGGCGCGCCCGATCTCTACGAGGCACAGATCAGCATTTACGTATTCGACAGAATAGGTATCCTTGCGGATATCTCGGTGTCTCTCTCTGAGATGAAAGTGCAGATACTTCAGATCAACACGGTCAAGTACGGTAGTGACGGAGTTATAGTAAATCTGAAGATAAGCTGTAAGAACGTGGATCACTACCACTCTATTGTATCCAAGCTCAAGTCTATCGACGGAGTAAACGATATAACCAGAGGATACTCACAGTAATTTAAAGGACGGAAGCAGAAATGATCGCAGTATTGCAAAGAGTAAAGAGAGCGGCTGTTGCCGTCGATGGAAAGACCGTCGGCGAGTGCGGCAAGGGACTTTGTATCCTGCTCGGAGTCGCCAAGGGAGACACCGAAGAGGACGCAAGGGCGCTTGCACAGAAGATAGTCGACCTGAGAATATTTAACGACGAGAACGACAGGATGAACCTCTCGCTGAAAGACGTCGACGGCGAGATGCTCGTGGTGTCAAACTTTACCCTGCTTGCCGCCTATAAAAAGGGTAAACGTCCCGATTATTTCGGTGCGGCGGCACCCGACGAGGCAAATCGCCTTTATGAATACTTCTGCTCGCTTGTCGACGGGCAGATAAAGCATGTGGGCAGAGGAATATTCGGTGCGGATATGGAGATAAATATGGTCTGCGACGGACCTGTGACCATAGTTATGGACAGTAACGTATTGCTTGGGAAAAAGGAGAGCGACAGAGAAGGAAAATGAAGATAGTACTCGATTCACCGATAAATAAATATTACGTTCAGACGCTTGGAATGATCTTCTTCCCCGGTGAGCATTTCGGTGAGAACGAGGAGCTTGCCCCCGGTGAGCCTCTGCTTTCGGTAAGAACCGTCGAGGAAGAGGGCGGAATACGCGCGTTTGCGACGATGTCTATCGATGACAAGAGCGAGAGCGCGGAGTATTTTGCCGAGTTTATCCCCGAGCGTACCGCAGAGCGCACTCTCAAGCTCGCCATAGGCGGAGCGGTGCTTGCGGCAGGCGGAGCGTTGCTCGGCTATCGTCCCGCGTGGGGAATGATGATCGGCGTTCGTCCGTCCAAGGTTGCAAGTGAGCTGCTTGACGCAGGAAACAGCAAGACGAGAGTAAAGAAGATACTAAACAGTGACTACCTCGTCATACCCAAGAAAGCGGCACTCGCTACAAATATAGCTATAACCGAGAAGAACATCATAGGCGCGCCCTCGCCCAAGGACTGCAGCGTGTATATCTCAATACCGTTCTGCCCGACGAGATGCACCTATTGTTCGTTCGTTTCCTATACCTCAAAGAGATTGCTTTCGCTTATACCCGAATACATAGAAAAGCTCAAGACCGATATCAAGGCAAACTTTGACCTCATAGCGCGCCTCGGATTGCGCGTGCGCACGCTTTACATAGGCGGAGGAACGCCCACGATACTCGACGCGAGACAGCTTTCTGATCTGCTCGGATATATCGCAAGCGTGACAGACGTTTCGGCACTTGACGAATATACGCTTGAAGCAGGCAGACCCGACACTATCACCGAGGAAAAGTTCAAAATTGCCAAGGAATACGGAGTTACGAGAGTCAGCGTAAACCCGCAGAGCCTTTGTGATGACGTTCTTTGCACGGTCGGCAGAAGCCACACGGTAGATCAGTTCTACGAGGCTTACGATATCGCAAAGAGATCGGGCATTCGCACGGTCAACGTAGACCTTATCGCAGGTCTGCCGAACGATAATTTCCGTATGTTCTCGCACACTATGGACGAGATAATCAGGCTCGATCCCGAGAATATCACGGTCCACACCTTCTGCGTAAAGAAATCCGCAGAGGTGCTCAGACAAAATTCACATATCTACTCGGTCAGAGGAGGAGACGCAGGCAAATGCGTCGACTATTCGCAGATCAAGACCGATCAGGCAGGATATATTCCTTACTATATGTACAGACAGAAGAATACCGTCGGCAACCTTGAAAACGTAGGATTTTCAAAGCCCGGATATGAGGGACTGTACAACATTTATATGATGGAGGAGATACATTCGATCTTCGCCGCAGGCGCAGGTGCGGTCGGCAAGCTCGTCGACAACACGGGCGATTGCTGTAACAAGCGCGAGATCGAGCGACTCTTCCACCAGAAATATCCGTACGAATATCTCAAGGAGGATAGAAGAGAAGCGTTTGCGGAGGCGGCTGTCCGCTTCTATACCGAGCGCGGAATGCTCTGAGAACGGATATTCAAGATCTTGCACTCACCAAGTATACCTCGGTGCTATCCCGAATAAACTATAGAGGATAGATAACCGTCGGGGGTGGCTCTATGGCAAGATCGGATGATAAAAAAATAATCACGGAAGCACGCAGCTTTATTTCGGGCGTGCTTCTGCTGTCTTTGTCGACAGTTGCAGTAAAAGTCATAGGGCTTGCGTTCAAGATACCTATGCTCTCACTACTCGGCACGGACGGAATGGGATATTTTAATTCCGCATACGAGATATACGCGCTTCTGTGCGTTATAGCAACCGCGGGACTCCCTACGGCGCTCTCTATGCTCGTCTCCTCGGCTCGCGCAAGAGGGGAGGGAGAGCGAATACGAAGAACGTTTCACTCGGCTCTGTCTCTTTTTGCCGCTATCGGTGTGGTAGGCTCGGCAGTAATGGCACTTTTTGCGCAAAGGCTTGCCGAGATGATAGGAAACCCGGACGCGCGACTGTCTATCATAGCTATTGCGCCGACTCTGCTTATCATTTGCATCTCGAGCGCGATCCGCGGATACGCGCAGGGATTTGAATACATGAGCCCGACCGCACTTTCTCAGCTTATGGAGGCGGCAGGGAAGCTTGCGTTCGGCGTGATATTCGCACGACTTGCACTCAAACGCGGACTCGCACTTCCGACAGTCGCCGCTTGCGCGGTGGCAGGAATAGGTGTGGGCGCGGCGATATCGCTTGTATATCTGCTTGCCGCTATGGGCTCGAAGAAAATAAAAATACAGCTTGGCGACTGCACGGCTGAGTGCACTACAAGAAGAAAAAGCAGTATGCGTGAGCTTGTCTCGGTCGCTCTGCCGATAACTCTCGGCTCTGCGGTGATCGGACTTACAAGAATAATAGATATGACGCAGATAATGCGCGGACTTCAGGACATCGGAGTATCTGCCGACGAGAGCAACCGTATATATGGTGCATATACAACTCTCGCGCTACCCGTGTTCAGCCTTGTGCCCTCACTTATCGCACCGATCTCGATGGCACTTGTGCCCGGACTCTCGGCGGCGATAGCCCGACGCGACCTTGCAGGTGAGAGAAACATTACGGAAAGCTCGCTCAGATACACATCTTTGCTCGCAACTCCCGCGTCATTTGCACTCGCGCTCTACTCAGAACCGATACTGAGCATCATATTTCCGTCACAGCGTGATGCGGTAGAGCTTTGCGCGCCGCTTCTTTCAATGCTTGGCGGCTCGGTGCTTTTCTCCTGCCTTATGACTACCACCAACGCGCTTCTGCAGTCCTACAGAAAGCAGAGACTTCCGATAATCTCAATGGCAATAGGTGTCGCACTGAAGCTCGTCAGCACTTACGCGCTTGTGAGAACCGAGCAGATAGGAGTGATGGGTGCACCGATAGGAAGCCTGATATGCAATATCGCGGTGACCTATCTCAATCTGTATTTTCTTTGGAGATACTCGGGAGTGCGTATAGAGCCCTTCGCTGCACTATTGGAGCCCTTGCTTGCTTCACTTGTGTCGGTTGGCGGAGGTTTTGCGCTTTATAGATTTTTGCTCTTGCGGACTGAGAGCACGATACTGTCGTTTGGCGTTGCCGTGTTTGTCTCGGTGCTTGCGTACGTCGCGATAGCTATGATACTCGGGTGTATCACCGAGCAGGATATACGGCTTTTGCCGTTCGGCGCGCGTATTATGAATATGAAAAAGGATAAAAATAAAACGGCTTGACCGTATTTGGAGGATATAAAAATGACTGTTGCAGAAAAGAAAAAGATGCTTCTTGAAAAGGCGAGCGATGGCTACGGCTTTGAGGATCTCATCACGGTGGTAGAGGTTCTGCGCTCCGAGGAGGGCTGCCCGTGGGATCGCGAGCAGGACCACAAGAGCATCCGCAGAGATTTTATAGAAGAAACTTATGAGGTAATAGAGGCGATCGATACCGAAAACCCCGTGCTTCTGCGCGAGGAGCTTGGCGACGTTCTTTTGCAGGTGACCTTCCATGCGCAGATAGAGACCGAGGAGGGAAGATTTACTATCGAGGACGTTGCAAACGACATATGCGTAAAGCTGATACATCGCCATCCGCACGTTTTCGGCGACGTCGAGGCGGATACGTCCGAGAAGGTGCTTTCGAATTGGGAGAAGATCAAGAGCGAAGAAAAGGAGCGTAAGACGGTCACCGACAAGCTCCGCGCTATCCCCCCGATGCTTCCCGCGCTTATGAGAGCAGAGAAGGTCGGAAAGAAGGCTAGCTGTTTTGATTTTCCGGATGCCGAGTCGGTAATGGCAAAGGTCTACGAGGAGCTTGACGAGCTTAAGGAAGCTATGGCTGAGGGCAAAGCGGAGCATATCGAGGAGGAGATGGGAGATCTTCTCCTGACCGTAACCTCTCTTTGCCGAAAGATAGGAGTTGAGTCCGAGGTCGCACTTTCGAAGGCGACGAATAAGTTTATCGAGCGCTTTGAGAAGATCGAAAACGCGGTGAATGAGAAGGGTCTGCAGATGAGCGAGCTTAGCATGTCCGAGCTTGATGCAATATGGGACGAAAACAAGAAAAAGTAGGTACAAATTACGCAAAAAATAGTAAAAAACAATAAAAAAATAGCAAAAAAAATGAAATAAACTATTGAAATTGCGTAAAAAATGTGATATAATGTTTGTGTAGAAAATAAAGGGCTTGCCCGAGAATAAAAAAAGAAAGGTAATAATTATGAACAAGACACAGCTTATCGACGTAGTAGCAACTAAGACCGGACTTACCAAGAAGGCAGCAGAGGCAGCTGTAAACGCAGTTAACGAAGCAATCACCGAGGCTCTCAAGGCTGGAGATAAGGTACAGATCATTGGCTTCGGCACATACGAGGTTAAGGAGAGAGCAGCAAGAGAGGGTCGTAACCCCAAGACCGGCGAGACCATCACCATCGCAGCTTCCAAGTCCCCCGCATTCTCCGCAGGTAAGGCTCTTAAGGACGCAGTTAACGAATAATTCGCGCTTATATAAAATTGTTGCAGGCTTCGGCTTGCAACAATTTTTTTGGAGGGAAAATGAGACTTGATAAATATCTGAAGGTGTCTCGTATAATCAAACGCAGAACGGTTGCAAACGACGCGTGCGATACCGAGCACGTAAGCATCAACGGCAGACGCGCAAAGGCTTCTTACGACGTCAAAGAGGGTGACGTGCTTGAGATAACCTTCGGTCAGCGCACACTCAAGGTAAGAGTGCTGACCGTAAAGGACTCCGTCGCGAAGGCAGACGCTGCAAGTATGTATGAGATCATAAGCGACTAAGAACAAATGAATACAAAAGCCTGACTCCGCATAGTATTTTATGAAAATATTATGCGGAGGTTTTTTATGTCGTACAGTTTGTCAGAAGAGAAGAAAAGAGTGCATAAGCTATCGCTTGATTCGAGGAGCGCGCTTGAGATATGCGGAGTCGAGGAGGTGCTCGGCTTTGACGAGGAGAGAGTGTCGCTTCGCAGCAGCGAGGGAGGACTCGAGATCGAGGGGAGCGGAATAAAGATCGAGACGCTTGACACGGACTCGGGAATAGTTAAGCTCTCGGGCAGGGTGAACGCGATCTACTACGAGAGTGAGGGTGACGGACGGCGGCGCGGACTCTTCCGTCGGGCGAGATGAATTTTTGATATGGAAATATCTCAGATAACTCTCGCAAAGCTGCTGCTATATGCCTTTCTGCTCGGTCTTTCTGTGGGTATTCTTTATGATGCGGGACGGTTGTTGCGAGTGATCCTCGGCGTTGAGCGCGCGGATGGCTTTTGCTCGCGAATGTATGAATGGACTCTGCCGATATGCAAAAGGCCGATGCGCTCGGGCGAGGACAGACATGTGGCACGAGCTATTGTGATAAATATATGCGATTTTTTGTGCGTGACGGCAGCGACGCTCGGAATTCTCGTCCTGAGCTACGCGTACAACAGCGGTCGCGTGCGATTTTTTACGTTCCTCGGTGCTACGGTCGGATTCTTTTTATACAGAGCAATATTCAGTAAAAATCTGATGCTTGCGTGCCGTCCGATCGTCCTGCTCATAAGATACCTTTTCTTGTCATTTTTAGCCATTTTTTGCGCTCCTTTTGCAAAAATGTACCGATTTGTGCTTAAATACATTAAAAAAATCGCTTATTTGTATATTTTTACTCTTGAAAAGAAGAGAGAAAAGGTGTATAATATAGAAGAGGAAGTGTTGCTTGCTGAAAATAGCAAAAAAACGCACTCTCGTGCATACAGAATAATGCCGGATAAACAGAGCGAGGGAGGGGAGAAAAATGGACGAAAATAAGTATTTTGCCGACCGAAAAAGTAAGGTAAATATGATCGTTCGTATCTTTCTCGGCTTTCTCCTCGTTTTTGCTGTTGTGTATTTTCTCTGGAGCCTGATGCAGTATAACGACGCTATGAAAACCAAGGAAGAGAAGCAGGCGTACGTCGAAAGCCTCAAGGATGATATACAGAGACTTGAGTATATGGTCGACGCACCGCTTGACGACGAGTTCAAGATACGCATAGCGCGTGAAAAGCTCGGAATGTGTTTCCCCGACGAGATAATATTCTACGGCGAGTACGAATGATCGCGGAGGAAAGTATGGAGCAGTACAAGAATTTAGCCCCGTATCTTTTCCACGAGGGCACGAGCGGTGTCGCGTACGAGTATCTCGGAGTTCATAAGGTGTCTGACGGCTACGTTTTCAGAGTCTGGGCACCGAACGCGGACAGAGTGTGGCTTATCGGCGACTTCAACGCTTGGGATGAAAGCATTCCTATGCACAAGATCACCGCGAGGGGTGTTTGGGAGGTCTCGCTGACCGAAAGACGAGCCTATTCAGGTGATAAATATAAATTTAAGATCTTGGCAGGCGGCAGAGTTCTCTACAAGGCTGACCCGTATGCGCGTCAGGCAGGAAAATTGCCCGAGACCGCGTCGGTGATACCGTCCGATGAGAGATACGAATGGCGCGACGGCGGCTGGATGTCATACAGAGCGAAGATTTCTAAGGACTTTTACTCAAAGCCGATGAATATCTACGAGATACACGCAGGCTCTTGGAGACGGCATGAGGACGGAAGTTACTTCAGCTACGCCGAGCTTGCACGCGAGCTTGCACCCTACGTCAAGCAGATGGGGTACACGCATATCGAGCTTCTGCCGATGAACGAATATCCCTGCGACGAGTCCTGGGGATATCAAGTGTGCTCTTATTTCGCACCAACCTCACGGTACGGAAGTGTAAACGATTTCAAGAGCTTTATCGACTCGATGCACGAGGCGGGAATAGGAGTTATTCTCGATTGGGTGCCCGCGCACTTCCCGAAGGACGAGCACGGACTTTGCGAGTTTGACGGCGCGCCGCTCTACGAATATTCTGATCCTCAGAGGATGGAGCACGGCGTCTGGGGAACGAGAAGATTTGACCTCGGACGAGGTGAAGTGAGAAGCTTTCTGATCTCAAGTGCCGACTATATGGCAAGAGAATTTCATATAGACGGGCTCAGAGTCGATGCGGTGGCTTCTATGATCTGCCTTGACTACGACAAAGCGGCAGGCGAGTGGACACCGAATAAATTTGGAGACAACAGATGCCTTGAGGGAATAGATTTCCTCAGGCGACTCAATACTTATCTGGGGCGCGAGTTTCCCGACCTTTTGCTCATAGCAGAGGACTCAAGCGCACACAAGGGGATTACGGGTATCGAGAACGGTGGCCTCGGCTTTGACCTCAAGTGGAATATGGGGTGGATGAACGACACGCTCTCCTATGCCGAGTGTGAGCCGCAATACCGCAGATATCACCACTCAAAGCTCACCTTCCCGATGACATATGCGTTTGACGAGAAATTCGTTCTGCCGATCTCGCACGACGAGGTCGTGCACGAAAAACGCTCCTTCCTTGACAAGATGAGCGGCGACTATTGGCAGAAGTTTGCGTCGGCGCGCGCGTTTATGGGATATATGATGACGAGCCCCGGAAAAAAGCTCAACTTTATGGGTGCGGAGATAGGACAGTTTCGCGAGTGGGACTATGACGGCGAGATCGAATGGTTCTTGCTTGAATACGAAATGCACGCGAAGTTCCAACGCTTCGTCGCTGAGCTTAACCATTTCTATCTTTCACAGAAAGCTCTGTGGGAGATCGACGACGGTTGGGATGGATTTCGTTGGATAGAGCCCGACGACAGCGCCCAGAGCGTAATTTCTTACAGAAGAATAGCGAAGGACGGCAGCGAGCTTATCGTTGCGATCAACTTTACTCCCGCGACCTACAGAGAGTTTCTGATAGGTACGAACGAAAAGGGAGCTTATGAGGAAATATTCAACTCTGACGACCAAAGATTTGGCGGCAGCGGAGTGGTGAATTTCTGCCCGATAGTTACCACGGGAATAGGAATGAACGGATGCGGCGACTCGCTCAAAATTAAGCTTCCGCCGCTGGGAATCGTAGTTCTTCGCAAAAAATAAAACAAGCGCGACCAATTAAACTTTGAGCAAAACAAATTCTATATACGACAAAAATACGGTTTATCCGAAAAGAATGGAGGATTATATGTTCAAGAAAAAAGAATGTGTTGCTATGCTCCTTGCAGGCGGACAGGGTAGCCGCCTTTACGCGTTGACCGAAAAAACGGCAAAGCCTGCCGTTTCGTTTGGCGGAAAGTACAGAATTATCGATTTTCCGCTTTCAAACTGTATCAACTCGGGCGTTGATACGGTTGGTGTTCTCACACAGTACCAGCCCCTCGTGCTTAATGACTACGTTGGCAACGGACTTCCTTGGGACCTCGACAGAGCGATAGGCGGCGTTAAGATATTGCCTCCTTACCAGGGTAAGAACGGTGCAGATTGGTATAAGGGCACGGCAAACGCTATATACCAGAATATGCAGTTTATCGATATGTACTCTCCCGACTACGTTATCATCCTCTCGGGCGACCATATCTACAGAATGAACTACAACAAGATGCTTCAGTACCACAAGAAGATGAATGCCGACTGCACTATCGCAGTCATCGACGTTCCGATCGAAGAGGCAAGCCGCTTCGGTATTATGAGCGTGGACGACGAGGGCAAGATCTTCAAGTTCGCAGAGAAGCCCAAGAACCCCGACAGCACCAAAGCATCGATGGGTATCTACATCTTCTCCAAGGATTGCCTGTTTAAGTATCTTACCGAGGACGCGGCAGATCCCAAGAGCTCCAACGACTTCGGAAAGAACATAATTCCCGCAATGCTCGCAAACGGACAGAGAATGTATGCGTACTCCTTCAGCGGATATTGGAAGGACGTCGGAACTATCGACTCTTTGTGGGAGGCTAATATGGACCTTCTCGGCGAAGAGCCCGCTCTCAGCCTCAACGACGAGTCCTGGAGAATTTTCTCGAGACACTCGGCTCATTCTCCTCAGTACGTCGGTCCTGACGCAGAGATCAAGAATTCGAGCATCACCGAGGGTTGCGACATCTACGGAACGGTTCGCAATTCTGTTCTCGGCTCGGGCGTTACCGTAATGCCCGGAGCTGAAGTCATCGACTCGGTAATTATGGACGACTGCGTTATCGGCGCGGGCGCTAAGGTATGCTACTCGATACTTGACTCGGGCGTCAAGGTAGGCAGCGGTGCGACTGTCGGTAAGGACAGAGCAGAGGCAAAGGGAATTGCAGTTATCGGAACGGGCATCATCGTTCCCGACAACAGTGCAGTTGCTGACGGCGCTATGATAAATAACAGTGACGATCTTGTAAAGGAGGCGTAAGATAATGGCAGTAGCAGGTTTGATCTTTTCTAATATTCACAATTCTTCGATGCCCGAGCTTACCAGCGTTCGTACAATGGCGTCGGTACCTTACGGTTGCCGTTACCGCCTCATAGATTTCCCGCTTTCCAATATGGTAAATTCGGGAATAAGTAAGATCGGTATTATCGCACACAATAACTATCAGTCTCTTATGGACCACATCGGTACGGGTAAGGACTGGGACCTCGCTCGCCGCTCGGGCGGTATCAGAATTCTTCCTCCGTTCATCGCGTCTTATAACAGCGCAAACGGCGGAAAGCTCTATACCACAAGACTCGAGGCTCTGATGGGCGTTACGAGCTTTATCTCCAAGTGCACGGAAGAGTACATCGTGCTCTCCGACTGCGACGGCATCTGCACCATCGATCTTAACGAGGTGCTTGCAGATCACATCAAGAAGAACGCGGATATCACCATCGTTACGAGACCTGTAAGCGAGAAGAAGGATATCCCCAGCGACGGCGCGACCGAGATCAAGTGCGACGAGAACGGCTTTGCTACCGAGGTGTCGGCTTATATCGAGCACGATCGTCCCGCTAACATCAGCACAAATATTATGATCGCAAACCGTCTCTTCCTGCTCAACGCAGTAAACGACGCAAGCGCTCACGGCTACAGCCACTTCTATAAGGACATCATAGCTCGCAGAGTTAAGTCCGCAAGAATAAATTGCTATCAGTACGACGGTATCTATCTGCAGATCACCTCGCTCGAAAGCTATTTCAGATGCTCTATGCAGCTCCTTGAGCCCGAGGTCCGCCACGGTCTGTTTGTCGAGGAGAACCCGATATACACCAAGCTCCGTAACTCTGCTCCTACCGTTTACGCAGAGGGCTCGCAGGTAAAGAACTCCTACGTTGCAGACGGATGCGTTATTGAGGGAACTGTTGAGAACTCGATCATCTTCAGAGGCGTTCACATCGGAAAGGGAACCGTAGTCAAGAATTCCATTCTCCTTCAGGATACCTATACGGGAGATAATGTAAACCTCAATTGCGTTATCACCGATAAGAACGTAGTTATCAGAAATAACAGAGTTCTTTCGGGTCACGAGAGCATGCCCTTCTTCATTTCCAAGGGCGCGATGGTCTGATAAAAGATCAGAGGAAGGAAAAACAGATGAAGAAATTATTGTTTGTAGGCGCTGAGGCGATGCCTTTTGCGGCAACGGGCGGACTTGGAGACGTTCTCGGCTCGCTTCCCTCGGCTATAATAGAGGCAGGTAAGGGCGAGGTCGACGTAAGAGTTGTGCTTCCGCTTTACCGCGCGGTGTCTGACACCTGGCGTTCGCAGATGACTAAGGTCTACGAGGGAGAGGTAGCTCTCGCCTGGAGACGTCAGTACTGCGGTATCTACTCCTTAGTCAAGGACGGTGTTACCTACTATTTCGTAGACAATAAATATTATTTCGATCGCGATACGCTCTACGGCTTCGGCGACGAGGGCGAGAGATTTGCCTACTTTTCAAAGGTAGCCGCTGAGCTGCCCAGACTCGTCGGATATTATCCCGACGTAGTCCACGCTCACGACTGGTCGAGCGCGCTCACGCTCGTATATATCAACGAAAAGTTCAGAGGCGTTGAGGGATACGAGAATATCAAGCTTGTGTATACGATACACAACATAGAATATCAGGGCAAATACGACTTCGCTATCCTCGGTGACGTTTTCGAGCTTGACGAGAACTCGAAGCATATCGTTGAATACGACGGCTGCATCAATCTTATGAAGGGCGCGATCGTGTCGGCTGATATCGTAAGCACCGTAAGTAAGAGATACGCAGAGGAGATCTGCTCTCCCGAGTACGCTCACGGACTCGACAGAATTCTCCGCGAGTCGAGTGGCAAGCTGACGGGTATCCTCAACGGCATCGACTACAATTACTACGATCCGTCCAAGGACAGCGCGATCGACACCAATTACACCTGGCGCTCACAGAAGAAAAAGTACGAGAACAAGAAGACACTTCAGCGCGAGCTCGGACTCCCCGAGCGAGAGGACGTGCCGATGATTTCGGTCATCTCCAGACTTGCATCCCACAAGGGACTCGATCTTATCACGAGTATGATCTACAATCTCGTCGGTGAGAGAGACGTTCAGTTCGTGGTGCTCGGCAAGGGCGAGGCAGAGTATGAGGATTTCTTCCGCGGACTCGAGCGCGCGTACGGCGACAAGGCAAGAGCGCTTATTACCTACGACAGAGATCTTTCAAAGCGCATCTACGCAGCGAGCGACATCTTTATGATGCCCTCGAAGAGCGAGCCCTGCGGACTCTCGCAGATGATCGCTTCGCGCTACGGAGCAATTACCGTAGTTCGCGAGACGGGCGGTCTTTACGACTCTATCAAGGGCTTCTGGATGGACGGCGACAAGATGCAGGGCAACGGCTTCACCTTTGCAAATTACAGTGCTCCCGAGCTTGAGGAGCGCACGAGTGCGGCTATCGACCTCTGGAACGATCCCGAGCTTCGCACGAAGTTCGTAGGAAAGATCATGAGAATTGATTTCTCGTGGAAGAATTCCGCAGAGAGCTACCTTGATATGTACGCTCCTCTTTGGAATTGAAATTATAAAAGTCAAATGCAATAACTTTAAGACACCCGAGAGCGTGTGCATCGGGTGTCTTGGATGTTATTATCAGAAAGGATACACACAAACCAATGGAAAACACAGCACTTACCAAAACGCAGGTGAAGGACAATATCGAGACAAAGCTGTCGAGATATTTCGGCTGTACACCTGCTGAAGCATCTAAGGATCAGATGTACAAGGCGGTCGCTATGACCGTTCGAGATATGCTGACCTCGAAGAGAAATGACTTCAAACACGAGGTAAACGATACGCAGTCAAAGCGCGTTTACTATATGTGTATGGAGTTTTTGCTCGGTCGCTCTCTCAAGACAAGCCTTGGAAATCTCGGTCTTTCGGATGAATACAGAGAGGCACTCCGCGACTATGGCGTAGAGCTCAACGATCTTTTTGAGTGTGAGCCCGACGCGGGTCTCGGTAACGGAGGTCTTGGACGACTTGCAGCATGCTTTATGGACTCGCTTGCATCTCTCGACTATCCCGCAACCGGATTTTCTATCTGCTACGAATACGGATTTTTCAAGCAGATGATCGTTGACGGTATTCAGGTAGAGCTTCCTGATATCTGGCTCCCCGGCGGAGAGGTATGGCTCGTTCCCAGAACCGACCGCACCTATCACATCAAGATGGGCGGACGCGTGCGCGAGGAATGGCGCGAGGGTCATATGGAGGTCATTTACGAGGATTGCGAGGAGATCGAGGCAGTTCCTTATGATATGATGATCTCGGGCGCAGACTCCAAGGCTGTAAGCAGACTTCGACTCTGGAAGGCAAGAGACATCAGAAACTTCAATATGAGCCTCTTTACGCAGGGACAGTACGCAAGAGCGGTAGAGGAGAGCACCAACGCGGAGACTATCTCCAAGGTACTCTATCCCTCGGATAATCACCTTGAGGGCAAGCTCCTTCGTCTCTCTCAGCAGTATTTTATGGTATCTGCATCCTGCCAGAGTATCATTCGCGATCATATGGCAGTTTACGGCAAGATCGACAATCTCGCCGATAAGGTAGCGATCCACATCAACGATACTCACCCCGCACTTTGCATCCCTGAGCTTATGAGAATACTCATCGACGAGTACTTCATCTCTTGGGACAGAGCGTGGGATATGGTGGTTAAGATCTGCTCCTATACCAACCACACTGTAATGCCCGAGGCACTCGAGAAATGGAACGAGGACCTCTTCAAACTCAGACTCCCGAGAATTTATACGATCATAAAGGAGATCAACGAGCGTTTCTGCCGCGATGCGTGGAACGCATTCCCCGGCAACTGGAATAGAATTTCTCAGATGAGCATCATCGGCTACGGTCAGGTGAGAATGGCGAACCTCTGCGTAGTCGGCTGTCACTATATCAACGGCGTTTCCAAGCTCCACTCTGATATCCTTGTAAAGTCTATATTCAAGGACTTCTACGCTATGTACCCCGAGAGATTTGGAAACGTTACCAACGGTATCGCACACCGCCGCTGGCTCTGCTACTCCAACCCCAAGCTCGCCGAGCTTCTTGACGAGACTATCGGCGAGGGCTACCGCCACGATCCTATCCAGCTTAATAACTTTGCAAAGTTCGCTGAGGATCAGGCAGTGCTCGAGAGAGTAAGAGCAATCAAGCATCAGAATAAGATCGAGTTTTCCAACCTTCTTTACAGAAAGACAGGAAAGCTCATCGACACTCACTCTATGTTCGACGTACAGATCAAGCGTCTGCACGAGTACAAGAGACAGCTTCTCAACGTCCTCAATATCATCGGTCTTTACCTCGATATCAAGGATAATCCCAACGCCGATTTCCAGCCCATCAGCTTCCTCTTTGGAGCAAAGGCTGCGCCCGGATACTACCACGCAAAGCGCATAATCAACCTCATTTACTGTCTCGGTAAGGAGATAGAGAAGGATCCGGTTGTTAGCAAGAAGCTCGCGGTCGCGTTCCTTGAGGATTATAACGTAAGTATGGCTGAGGCTCTCGTTCCCGCGGCTGAGATCAGTGAACAGATCTCTATGGCAGGTAAGGAAGCGAGCGGCACAGGCTGTATGAAGCTTATGATGAACGGCGCTATGACCATCGGTACGCTCGACGGAGCAAACGTCGAGATGCTCGCAGAGGCAGGCAAGGATAATATGTATATCTTCGGTCTGACGAGCGCAGAGGTCGACGATCTGTGGCAGAGAGGCTACAACAGCGCAGAGTTCTACACCTGCAACCAGAAGATCCAGCGCATAATCAACGCGCTCACGGTCGGATTTGCAGGCGAGTCCTTCGCTGATATCGCAAACTATCTTACCAAGGGCCCCGGCATTGCCGACCCGTATATGTGCCTTGCGGACTTCGAGTCCTACCGCATGACTCACGAGAGAGCGGTAAAGGATTACGCAGACAAGCAGAAGTGGAACAGAATGTCGCTTATGAACATCGCGGCATCCGGCTTCTTTGCGGCTGACCGTTCCATCAACGAGTACGCAGAGAACATCTGGGGCATCAAGCGCCTCAACAAGTAAAAGACTACAGAAAAAGGATCCGCGCGATGCTGATTAAAATTCGTGATTGGGCAGAGAAGAAGCCTGCCGTCAAAAAAAGAATAAACGGCAAAGACGTTTCTGTCCGCTCGAGCTTCGAGTGCGGAGAAAGCCTTGAATTTATTGCCGAAGTGCCGAGAAGTCTCGGTGCTTCGGCGGTAGTTCTGCGCATCTGTCGCGACGGCGAGTGCGATCGCGACCTTCCGTTTTCCTTTACCGATAGCGACGCAGTGAGGGATATCTATACGCTACGAATAGATACCGAGGCTCTGTGCGAGGGCGAGGAGAGCGGAGTTTTCTTTTATGAGATACTCTTTTTGCGCGGACTGCATACGCTCTTCACCACCACGCGCAACAACGTGGATTTTGAGCTTGTCTCGCGCTCGGCATCGAGATTTACGATGCTGATATACCGCAAGGGGATGAATACTCCCGCGTGGTTCCACGGCAGAACGATGTACCAGATCTTCGTCGACCGCTTCAATATCGGCACTCGCAAGACAGAGCCGAGATCCGACGTGATAATGAATGACGATTGGTATGGCGGAGTGCCGCAGTATGCCGAAATTCCGGGTGAGGACGTCGCGAACAATATGTTCTTTGGCGGCACGCTCTGGGGCGTTGTTGAAAAGCTCGGTTACTTAAAGGATATGGGTGTGGGAGTTATCTATCTCAACCCGATATTCCGCGCATACTCGAACCACAAATACGACACGGGTGACTATCTTGAGGTCGACTCGATGTTCGGCGGTAACGAGGCACTCGACGAGCTTATAAAGAGAGCAAATGAGCTTGATATAAAGCTTATCCTCGACGGAGTCTTCAATCATACAGGAGACGACAGTCGCTATTTTGATAAATACGGCAAGTACGGCGGAGTGGGCGCGTACAGCGATCCCGAGTCGCCATACAGAGAGTGGTTCCGCTTTGGCAAGAGCCGCGAGGACTACGAATCCTGGTGGGGAATTAAGATCCTGCCAAGACTTGACCATCGAAACGAGAGCTGCCGACGCTTCTTTACCTCAAAGGACGGCGTTGGAGCTGAATATATAAAAAAAGGAGTCGCAGGCTGGCGACTCGACGTTGCGGACGAGCTGTCGGATGAATTCCTTGATGAATTCGCCAATAGCGTCAAGGACGCAAGCAAAGACAAAGCTGTGATAATCGGCGAGGTGTGGGAGAATGCCGCGACCAAGGTTGCCTACGGAAAGCGACGCAGGTATTTGCAGGGCGGTCAGCTTGACAGCGTAATGAATTATCCGCTCCGCAAGGGAATTCTCAATTTCGTCATAAAGAAGGATGCCGCGGCACTCTCTGACGTGCTCAAATTGATCTATTCGGTCTATCCCAAGAGCGTGTGCGATTCGCTTATGAATATTCTCGGCACGCATGACACAGAGCGAGTGCTGACCGTGCTCGGTAAGCAGAGCGCAGAGGTCACGGGCGGAAAGGGAAGCGAGCTTGCGGCAAAACGACTCGAGCCCGAGCAAAGAGAGCGAGCAATGCGCGCACTAAAGCTTGCCGCAACTCTGCAGTTCACCGTCTACGGTGTTCCGAGTGTATACTACGGCGACGAGGCGGGAATGGAGGGCTATCGCGACCCCTTCTGCCGACTGCCGTATCCGTGGGGCAGAGAGGAGCGCGAGCTGGTGGAGCATTACCGCGTGCTCGGCAGACTCAGAGAGGATAACAGAGACGTGCTTGCCGAGGGCGAGTTCTCTGTGTTGCACGCAAAGGGCGGACTTATCGTCTATAGGCGCGAGAGCGAGAGTGGCGAGATCTGCGTTATTGCAAACGCAGGCGGCAGAGCGGCAGGCTACGAGCTTGAGGGCATGTGGCTCGATCTGCTTTGCGGCGAGCGTTACTCGGGCAAGATCGCACCGCAGAGCGCGAAGATCTTGCGCAGACAGTAATTTTGGAGGGAAGTATGGGACTTTTCGGAAAGAAAAAGAATGATCCCAACAGCAAAAAATTCCGTTGGGAGATGGCGCGCTCGGTCGAAGGACAGCACATCAAGTACGTAACCGAGAAAAAGGACGGCGAGGTCGACGAGGTCATCGGTCGCAACGGAGGTCTTAATATCCGCGACGACGAGTTCATCGTTTACGCGTCCGCGAAGGTGCTTTTTCGCTGTAAGGTCGACGATCTGCAGATCTGGGAGCTTCTTTCCAAGGACGGCGTGGTGCTGACAGGTCCGGACATAGAGAGCGGCGGCAAGGAGCGCACCGTGGTCGCATACTACGTTTACTATAGGAAATAGACTATGGACAGAGATATTGAATTTATGAGAGAGGCGCTGGAGCTTGCAAGGCTCGCCGCAGACATGGGTGAGATACCCGTCGGCGCGCTCGTGGTCGACAGCAATAGCGGCGAGGTGATAGCAAGAGCGCACAATCTGCGCGAGAATAACAAGCTTGCCACCGCGCACGCTGAGATACTTGCGATCGAGGAGGCTTGCCGCAAGCGAGGCGGTTGGCGGCTCCACGGATGCACGCTCTACGTCACGCTCGAGCCCTGCCCGATGTGCGCGGGCGCGATAGTGAATTCGCGCATCGACCGCGTGGTGTGGGGAGCTGACGATATGGTCGCAGGCTGCTGCGGCAGCGTGATAAACTTCAATTCCTACCCGTTTAACCACTCGTTTGCAACCACAAGCGGAGTTTGCGAGGAGGAATGCAAAGCGGTACTACAAGAATTTTTCCAAACGAAAAGAAGATCGGAGTGACTTCCGATCTTCTTTTTATTATTTTATTTTTCCTAAAAGACTGTTTACAAACTGCTGTGCGGTTCGTCCCGAAATTCCGCCGTTGCGCATCTCCCAGACGTGCGCTGCTGCGATGATCTCGTCTTCGTTCATGCTTATCTGAGGATATCTTGCGGCAAGCTTGAGTACGATGTCGTCAAACTCGCGGCGTGAGGGCTTGAAATAGCCGATCGACAGACCGAAGCGGTTGACGAGCGAGAGCTTCTCCTCGATGGTCTCGGAGCGGTGAATATCGCCGTCCTGAACTGTGTCCGTGCGGTCGTTCCAGGTCTCCTTGATAAGATGGCGGCGGTTCGAGGTCGCATAGATCAGCACGTTGTCGGGCTTTGTCTCAACACCGCCTTCGATGATCGCCTTGAGGTACTTGTACTCGATCTCCTGCTCCTCAAACGAGAGGTCGTCCATATAGATAATAAAGCGGTAGTTCCTGTTCTTGATCTCCGAGATCACGCGCGAGAGATTGCAGAACTGATGCTTGTAGATCTCGATCATTCGCAGACCCTTGTCGTAATACTGATTTACGATCGCCTTGATGCTCGTCGACTTGCCCGTTCCGCTGTCGCCGTAGAGCAGAATATTGTTCGCGCCGCGCCCCTCGACAAATGCCTCGGTGTTCTCGGTGAGAGCCTTTTTCTGAAGCTCGTAGCCGATCAGATCGTCAAGATGCACCGGCTCCATATTGGTTATCGGGCGGATCTTCATATTTCTTCCGTCGTCGTCGCTCTCAATTCTGAAAGCCTTATTAAGACCGAACATTCCAACGCCGTAATTGCGGTAGAACTCCGCGACGACCTCGAAGACCTCTTCGCCTCTCTTCGCGTTCTCGATCTCTCCGCTCAGCGCGCGTACCTTCTCGCTGACATTCTTGTTGAATATCTGCTCGCGCTTGGCGATAGCTCGGTAGTTTGAGAGGGTAGAGAAGCAGTTGATGTCAAGAGCCTTCTCGATGGGGGCAAAATCAAAGTCGAAGAGCGACTTGAAAACGCAAAAATCGTTGATCGCAAAGCCGTTGACCGTGCCCTCCTGCTTGCCCGCCTTCTCGTAGGTGAGGCTGAAAGGGTTCTCGTCGGTGATTATGAGAAAGGTCAGATAATTGTGCCAGAGATTGTTGTCAAAGCCGTATTTTGTCGCGATCTCAAGAAGTCTGCGCACCTCTGCGTAAATTCGCGTGCGTAAAGACTCGGGCGAGTCGGTGCCGCTCTTAAAGTCATTGAAAATTTTGCCGAGCTTTGAGAGGATATTGCTCTCGCTCGCATCGCGATAGATTATAAATTTGGATATTTCCTTGTACATATGATTCCTTTCGGGCTAAATTATTCCAAAGAGAATAAAGCCTATGGTATTTATAGCAAAATTCGCGAACATATGGGCGAGCCAGGAGGCGTATATGTTCTCGCTTTTTTCGTTGAGAATATTGAATATCACGCCGCCCACGTAAAGCCCTGCAAGCGCGAGGAGGACTATGCCGATGCCGAACCAGCCGATCATCATTCCCGCGTGATAGAACGAGAATGCGAGCGCGCTGAAGCTATATGCAAACTTGCGCGTAGTGTTGCGCTTGAGCGTGAGGAAGGCAAATCCGCGGAAGAAGAATTCTTCAAGCAGGGAATTGACGAACGAGATGTAAAGAGAGACGAAAACGAAGTTGTCGCGGTTGACTCCGACGTCTCCCGTGAGCTTGCCAGCGATGCCCGAGAAGTCGATCACACCGCGAAGCAGGAAGTAACCGCCGAGTATGACCGCAAAGATGCCAAGCCCGAGCGAGAGCGAGAGCAGAAGCTCTCGGCATCGAGGCTTGAAGAGCTTTTTCAGTTCTCCGCGCTCGGCGCGGTTGACCAGAAAATAGACGAGGGGGACAAGCAGGAAGAGCGCGATCTTGATAAGCGATTTTATAAAATACTGAGGTCGCACGATGCCGTCGACAAGGCTCATTCCGCACGCGCAAATTATCACCGATATCAGAACGTAAAGGCTTCTTTTGTTCAGATACTTCTTCATTTTCCGACCTCCCTTCAGGATACTAATATTTTACCATAATGCCACAGATTTCGCAATAGAAAAATAAAAAATAGCGGAGAAACTCCGCTATTTTTTATTTGGGTTGCTCGGTGTAATACTTAGCTCTCTTTCTCTTTTTGACAGTCTGTACGACCGTGAGAATGATAATAACTGCAAGTATTACTCCGCAGCAGATATAAATTCCGTTGCCTATAGTGTTCTCGACCTTCAGCTCTTCCCAAAGATTATTGAGAAGCACGAGCTTATCGGGCGAGAGATTGAGATACGCCTGAGAGGGAACAGAGCTTGCTTTCTCGCCGTAGAGTATCTCAAGCGCGTCGGGATGCACCTCGGACATAGTCTCGATGTAGTCCTCGTTGTTGACTACCGTGGTGAGAGGGGAAGCGTAGTAGGTGTACTCCGCATTTGCGACCGCGATCTCTTCTTCGCACATAAAGTTGATATACTCGTGTGCTAAGTCGTAGTTCTTGCTTCCCTTGGGGATGCACATAGCGTCAATGTAGGAGTTCGTACCCTCCTTGGGATAATAGAATGCGAGGTCCTCGTTATCTCCGTACATAGACATAAAGTCGCCTGCATAGTAAGCCGCTATAGCCGCAGAGCCGCTCGACATCTTGTTGAAGATCTCGTCCATAACGTAGCCCTGAACCAGAGTTTTCTGCTCGATAAGCAAATCTCTCGCCTCGCGCCACTGCTCCTCGGTTGCCTCGTTTACGTCGTAGCCGAGCCAATAAAGTGCAGTGCCGAACGCGTCGCGGCTGTTGTTGAACTGAAGAATATCGCGAGTGTAATTTTCATTCCACATCAGACTCCAGCTCTCAAGCGCGGCATCCTCCTCGCTTACGATGGAGGTGTTGTAGATAACGCCTATCATACCGTAGAAGTAGGGAATTGAGTAAGTCTCGTCGCTGTCTCCCTCGTAGTAGACGTTGTCGCCCTTGAATTTTTCGTCTATGTACTTGTAGTTGGGTATCTTTTCGAGATCGAGCGGCTCAAGCATATCCTCCTTGACCATACGCTCTATCATATAGTCCGAGGGGATTATAACGTCGTATACGGCAGATCCGCTTTCGATCTTTGCATACATACTCTCGTTGCTCGAGAAGGTCGAGTAGTTGACCGTGACCTTCTTGCCGGTCTTTTTGTAGTAGTATTCCTCAAACGCCTTGTTTGTGTCAAGCGTGCCCTCCGAGCCGTCCGAGATGTACTCGCCCCAGTTGTAAACGTAGAGCGTAGTGGTCTCCTCGGAGTCGCAGGATGCGAGCGTCAGGCAGGTGGGAATGAGGACGAGTGCGATAAGGAGGATGGAAAAATATCTTTTCATTTTGCCGCCCCTCCTTTCACGCGTCTTTGCTTTGCTGTAGGCTTCTTATCCCTCTTCGCACCCGCTAAGTTTACCGCGATGAGCAGGATGAGGATAGTGAAGATCATAAGCGTGCAGAGCGCGTACATACTGAACTTGACCTCGTGCGCCGTCTGGTTGTAGATGTAGAGCGGCAGGGTCTTGAAGTCGGGCGAGCTTACGAAATGGCTGATGACGAAGTCGTCAAGCGAGAGCGTGAAGCTCATCATAAGTCCGGAGATGATACCGGGCATTATTGCGGGAACTTCTATCTTGAAGAAGGTCTGCGTGGGTGTACAGCCAAGGTCAAGCGCCGCCTCGATAAGATGCTTGTCCATCTGCTTGAACTTGGGCAGGATGGAAAGTATAACGTAGGGGAGATTGAATGTGGTGTGCGCGATAAGCATAGTCCAGAAGCCAAGCACGTTGTTGAGCTTGAAGATAAGAGCTACGCCGACGAAGAGAAGCATCATAGATACACCCGTGACGATATCGGGGTTCATCATCGGGATGTTGGTGACGCTCTTCATTATCGTCTGATAGGTCTTGCTCTTTGAATGAGCGATGCTAAAGGATGCAAGCGTGCCAAGCACGGTTGCAAGTGCAGAGGAGCAGAGCGCGAGCACGAGTGAATTCTTGAGTGCTTCGATAGCCTCTCCGCTGCGGAAGAGATCCTTATACCAATAGAACGTGAAGCCCGAAAAGCTGCTCAGATTTCCCGAAGCGTTAAACGAGAAGAGCACGACCACGAGTATCGGAGCGTAAAGGATCGCAAAAACGATGAAAATATAAAATCTTGAGAGGAATTTCATACGATGATCTCCTCCTCGTTATCCGAAAACTTATTCATTATCGCAAGCGAGATAAGAATGAGGATCATCATTACGAGCGACACAGCTGCGCCCGTGTGGTAGGTGACTTGATTCTGAAACTGACGCTCTATCGTGTCACCGATGAGGTCGAACGAGCCGCCGCCGAGCTTCTGCGAGATGTAGAAGGTGCTGATGGACGGAACGAAGACCATAGTAACGCCCGAGACTACTCCCGGAGTTGTGAGCGGAAGGATGACCTTGAGAAGTGTTTGCATACTGTTGCAGCCGAGGTCAGCCGATGCTTCGAGATACCTGCGGTCGATCTTGATGAGCGAGGTATAGATCGGGAGCACCATATAAGGCAGAAAGTCATAGATCATACCGAGTATAACTGCGGCATCTGTGCCTATGAAGGTAAGCTTTGGCAGACCGATACTGACAAGAAAGCTGCTGACGAGTCCTCCGTTGTCAAGCAGTGCCATAAGAGAATAGGTTCTGATCAGAAGGCTGATCCACATGGGGAGCATCAGCAGGACCATAAGGATGCTTCTCGTTCTCTCGGACGTGCGGGACATACAGTAAGCGAGAGGGTAGCCTATAAGCAGGCATACCGTCGTAGCGATAAGCGAAAATCCGAGTGACATAATAAAGGTCTCGGAATAGGACGAGAGCGAGAGGATATTTTCGAAAGTGAAATTACCGTCTCTGTCGGTAAACGCGAAGTACGCCACGAAGAGCAGGGGAGCGATGATAAATATTGCCGACCACACGATGTATGGAGAAGAGGCAACACGCTCAAAGGCAGAACGCTTATTTTTCATCATTCCTCCTCCTCCGAAATAATGTCGGAAAGATGATCCATCTCGTCGGAGAAGGTCGAATAGTCACCGAACATATCGGAGTATTCGGATTTTTTCATAATATGTATCGCATCGGGCTCGATGTAAAGACCGATGACCGAGTCAACACCCACGAAGTCTGAGGTCTCAAGCATCCACTTAAAGCCCTTGACGTCGACGATTATCTCGTAATAGTCGCCCTTGAAGGTAACGTTCGTGACCGTTCCGACAAGCATTCCCTTATCTACGGGAACGACGTCAACGTCCTCGGGACGAACGACCACGTCTACCTGCTCGCCCTGTGCAAAGCCGCAATCAAGGCACTCGAAGGTGTGTCCCGCGAACTTGACAGAGTAGTCCTTGAGCATAACTCCGTCAAGTATGTTCGACTCACCGATAAAGTCGGCGACGAACGCGTTGACAGGCTCGTTGTAGATATCTGTGGGCGAGCCGATCTGCTGGATCTTACCGTCTGCCATTACCACAACGACGTCCGACATAGAGAGAGCCTCTTCCTGATCGTGCGTAACGTAGATAAAGGTGATACCGGTTTTTTTCTGTATGTTTTTAAGCTCGACCTGCATATCCTTGCGGAGCTTGAGGTCAAGCGCGCCGAGAGGCTCGTCAAGGAGAAGCACCTTCGGCTTGTTTATAAGAGCTCTCGCGATAGCAACGCGCTGCTGCTGACCGCCCGAGAGCAGAGAAACGTTTCTCTTTTCAAAGCCACGGAGATTTACAAGCGCGAGCATCTCGGATACTCTCTCGCGTATCTCGGGCTCTTTCACCTTAGCTATACGAAGTCCGAACGCGATGTTGTCGTATACGTTCAGGTGAGGGAAGAGCGCGTATTTTTGAAATACGGTGTTAACGTGTCTCTTGTGGGGCGGAACATCGTTTATACGAACGCCGTCGAAGTATACGTCACCAACGTCGGGTGTTTCAAATCCGCCTATAATACGCAGAGTGGTGGTCTTTCCGCAACCGGAAGGACCGAGAAGAGTTATAAATTCCTTATCGTGAATATAAAGGCTGACGTCCGAAAGAACGGTCTCACCGTCAAATGACTTCGAGATGTTTTTTAATTCTACCAATTTTGTTTTCATTCCACATAAAAACTCCTTCACAAAATAATTGTGTGGAAGGGGCTTTGGCTCGTCCAAAAACATAAAAAATCCGCGCCCCGAATCCATATGCGAATATTGTAGCAGAAATCACACAAAATTGCAATATCTTTTGCGAAAAAACTTGAAAAATTCGTGATTATTTTAGATAAATCGGCAAAAATCGTGAAAATTCCATAAAATTTATCAAAAAACTCGGTTTTCCTTGAAGTTCCTTTGATATCCTTTGATATCCTCGCTAATTCTCGTATGTATTTTTTATGAATATTTTGCAGAACAAAAAGCAGGAAAAAATGAATAGCGAGAGTGATGCTCCGAGTCGCAAAATGAGGTAGACCGAGAGCGTCCAGAGCGAGAAGATTATGCCAAAAGAGAGTGCACCGACGACGCGCGAAGCGAGGCTCGGCGAGAATGTCGACGCGAGCGCACAATAGACTATCCTGCCGCCGTCGAGCTCGCGTATCGGGAGCAGATTTAGTATCGCCAAGCCGCAGGACGCGACGCAAAAAAGTTCTATCGCCTCGCATTGTATGGGGAGAAGCGAGCAGAGCGCAAGACAGAGCAGATTTGTCGCAGGACCTGCCAGTGCCAGCAATATCTCTTTGCCGTAAGAGCAGAGCGCGCGGTCGGTCGTGAGCGTTGCGCCGAATATGCCGAGTTTCATATCCACGAGCGGAATGCCGCAGAGCTTTGCGGCGATTATATGGCCGCATTCGTGCAGAGCCGCGGCGACGATGGCTGCGAGCGAGAGATAGGAGTGCGTGAGGATAAGCGAGAGAAGCATCAAGAGTGAGAAAAACGAGATACCGAGCTTCATTTTTTGCCGTTTTTTCATTCTCTCACCTCGCTTCCGTGCCAAATATTATGCGTTTGAAGCTCCAAAAATGACCGCTCAGCACCAAAAATCTACCACTTGCGACAAAGCTCTTTACAAAAACGCGAAGAAGTGATAAAA
>JAFTKL010000063.1 GCA_017453285.1 Clostridia bacterium
CCCCGAAAAAGGACTTACAGCGCCCGGTGAGCTTATTATCGGTGCTGACTCCCACACTTGTACCTACGGCGCTCTCGGAGCATTCTCGACGGGCGTAGGAAGCACGGATATGGCAGCAGGTATGGCGACCGGTAAGGCTTGGTGTAAGGTGCCTTCGGCTATTCGCTTCAATCTCGTAGGCAAGCTCTCGCCACTCGTATCGGGTAAGGACGTTATCCTTCACATCATCGGAATGATCGGTGTTGACGGCGCGCTTTATCGCTCTATGGAGTTCGGTGGTGAGGGACTTAAGAACCTTTCTATTGACGACAGACTTTGTATGGCTAATATGGCTATCGAGGCAGGTGCGAAGAACGGTATTTTCGAGGTCGACGAGGTGACTCTCGAATACGTAAACGGAAGAGTAAACAGAGAATTTACTGTTTACGCACCCGATGCTGACGCTGAGTACGACGAGGTTATCACAATTGATCTCTCGACCGTAAAGCCCACCGTTGCATTCCCGCATCTTCCCGAGAACACAAAGACCATCGATGAGATCACCGATAAGGTAGTCATTGATCAGGCTGTCATCGGCTCCTGCACTAACGGACGCATCAGCGATATGCGTGCGGCGGCTGAGATACTCAAGGGAAAGAGAATTGCGGACAACGTAAGATGCATCGTTATCCCCGGCACACAGCAGGTCTACCTTGACTGTATCAAGGAAGGTCTCGCGGAGATCTTTATCAAGGCAGGCTGCGCGTTCAGCACACCCACCTGCGGACCTTGCCTTGGTGGACACATGGGAATCCTTGCAGACAACGAGAGAGCAGTTTCCACAACCAACCGTAACTTTGTCGGCAGAATGGGACACGTTACCTCCGAGGTCTATCTTGCAAGCCCTGCAGTTGCGGCGGCGTGCGCGATCAAGGGATATATCGGCGACGATATATTTGAGTGATGCTATGGTAAAGCATATTATAATCTGGACGCTCAAGAGCGAATACGATGCAGACGCGAAAGCAAAGATCTGCGCTAATATCAAAAGCAATCTTGAAGCGTTGAAGGAAAAAATAGACGGAATGATTGATATCAAGGTCCAGACCGAGCATCTTGCATCCTCAAACGGTGATCTTATGCTTGACTCTACATTTGAGAGCGTTGATGCGCTCAAGGCTTACGCGGTGCATCCCGCACACGTTGAGGTGGCTGACCGCGACGTAAGACCGTTTGTCGCAAGCAGAAGCTGCTTGGATTTTGAAATCTGAGAAAGGATTATCGTAATGAACGCACAGGGAAAAGTACATAAATACGGAGATAACGTCGACACGGACGTTATAATTCCGGCAAGATATCTCAATACCGCCGATCACAAGGAGCTTGCCTCTCACTGTATGGAGGATATCGACAAGGAATTTACCTCTAAGGTAAAGGACGGCGATATAATGGTCGGAGGCTCTAACTTCGGTTGCGGTTCTTCGCGTGAGCACGCGCCCATAGCTATAAAGAATTCGGGAATTTCTTGCGTTATCGCAAAGACATTTGCAAGAATTTTCTTCCGTAACTCTATAAATATCGGTCTTGCAATTCTCGAGTGCCCCGAGGCAAGCGAAAAGATTGAGAACGGCGACGTGGTATCTATCGACTTCGACACCGGAATTATTACCAACGTAACAAAGAACGAAAGCTACAAGGCAGAGCCCTTTCCGGAGTTCGTCAAGGAGATCATTAAGGCTGATGGCCTTATGAATTCGCTTAAAAAATAAGCTTTTTGAAAGATAAGCGAGGAAACTGAAATGGTTAAAAATATTACTGTTCTTAAGGGCGACGGAATAGGTCCAGAGATCGTCGATCAGGCGATCAAGGTGCTTGACGCCGTTTGCAAAAAATATTCGCACACATTTAATTACACCGAGGTCGATATCGGCGGATGCAGTATCGATAAATACGGCGTGCCGATCACCAAGGAAGGAATGGAGATCTGCAAGTCGGCAGACAGCGTTCTGCTCGGCGCGGTCGGTGGTCCTAAGTGGGATAACGTTGATCCTTCGA
Source organism: Clostridia bacterium (assembly GCA_017453285.1). Taxonomy (GTDB): domain Bacteria; phylum Bacillota; class Clostridia; order Oscillospirales; family CAG-272; genus HGM12713. The sequence continues at coordinate 2,035 of JAFTKL010000063.1, forward strand.
TCCGTCCCGAAAAGGCTCTGCTTGCTGTCAGAAGCGAGCTTGGCCTGTTTGCCAATCTCCGTCCTACAAAGCTCTTCTTGCAGCTTGCGGATTCCTCTCCGCTCAAGGAAAGCATCGTAGGCAAGGGAATTGACCTTATGATCGTTCGCGAGCTTACGGGCGGTATCTACTTTGGAAAGAGAAGGACCGAGCTTGTAGACGGAGAGAAGGTTGCTACCGACGAGATGACCTACAGCGAGCACGAGATCGAGCGCATCGGTCGCGTTGCGTTTGAGAGCGCACGCAAGAGAGGCGGCAGACTCGCATCTGTAGATAAGGCGAACGTGCTTGACTCCTCGAGACTCTGGAGAGCTACTATGCATCGACTCGCAGAGGAGTATTCCGACGTTGAATACAGCGATATTCTCGTTGATAACACCGCGATGCAGCTCATAAAGAACCCTGCACAGTTCGACGTTATCGTTACTGAGAATATGTTCGGCGATATTCTCTCGGATGAGGCAAGTATGCTGACGGGATCTATCGGAATGATGCCCTCGGCAAGCCTTTCCGAAGGAACTCTCGGTATGTACGAGCCTATTCACGGCTCTGCACCCGATATCGCGGGAATGAACATCGCAAATCCGATCGGAACTATTATGTCCGCGGCTATGATGCTAAGATATTCTTTCAATATGGCAGCTGAGGCTGACGATATTGAAAACGCTGTCAACAAGGCACTTGACGAGGGCTACAGAACCTCGGATATTTATAAGGACGGCACTACCAAGGTAGGCTGCTCCGAGATGGGCGACGTAATTGCGTCCTATATCGCGTAAGCGCAAGGAGGATAAAAATGCTTAATATCAGATATGAGCTTGCAAAAGAACTTAAGGCAAAGCCCGACTGGGATAACCTTGGCTTTGGAAAATATTTTTCTGACCATATGTTCATTATGGATTACGATGAGGGCATGGGCTGGCACGACGCTCGCATAGTTCCTTATCAGAATCTCTCGCTTGATCCCGCTTGTATGGTATTCCACTACGCGCAGGAAATGTTCGAGGGACTTAAGGCTTACAGAACTCCGAACGGTGAGATCCAGCTCTTCAGACCTCAGAAGAACATCGAGAGAATGAACAAGACCAACGAGCGTCTCTGCATCCCTCAGCTTGATCCCGATGACGTTCTCGACGCTATC
>JAFTKL010000064.1 GCA_017453285.1 Clostridia bacterium
CGAAGAAAATCAAGTTTTGAAGTTATGGTATGAATCTTTTGGATTTAAGCATATCAAAACCCAAAAATTCGACTTCTTTCCGTTTACTTGCGGATATATGGAGTTAAAGCTTACATAAATGACGATACCCCGACAGACTTTAAAATCTGTCGGGGCTAATTATTTGTTTTCTGCGAACCATTTTTATATCCGTAGGGGAGACCTGCGGTCTCCCGCGGGCGAACACAGTCCGCCCCTACCGTGTGTCAGGTCATTGTTTTGCAATTTCTCCGATAAGGATAACACACTTTGCAATGCAACCGTTTTTTGTTTTTATTTTATTCTCACAAGTCTTGAGAGCGCGGATGCGAGCGAGTCGCAGAGCGCGTCGATGTCGCTCTTCTCGGTGTATTCCGACAGGCTTACGCGGAGCGAGCAATCTGCTTCCGCAGGTGTGATGCCGAACGCGATGAGCGCGCCGCTCGGGTTTTTCGAGTGCGAGGAGCAGGCTGAGCCGCTCGAGACGAACACGCCGTCTGCCGAGAGAAAGTGGAGCGCGGTCTCGCTCTTGATATTCGGGAGCGTTATATTGATTATATGGCTGACTCGTGCGCCCTCGGGGCGATTGATGCGCAGACCGAGTGACTCAAGCTTATCGGTCGCGTAGAGATAAAGCTCCTCGAGCTTTCTTGCGTTCTCTGCGCGTCTTGTGCGTATATCCGCCACGCTCGCGCCGAATGCCGCGATGCCGATGGTGTTCTCTGTGCCCGAGCGCAATCCTTTTTCCTGACCGCCTCCGTAGATATAGGGAACGATCTTCTTTTTCTTGATCATATCGGCCGAGATATAAAGCGCGCCGACGCCCTTTGGAGCGTGGAGCTTATGTCCGCTGACGCTGACGAGATCCGCGTGGAGAGAGGACGGAGAGAATGCAATCTTCATAAAGCCCTGGACTGCGTCACAATGCGTGATAGCCTCGGGGTATTTCTGCTTGATAAGCGAGAACGCGCTCTCGATGTCGTATCTCGCGCCCGTCTCGTTGTTGACGAGCATAAATGATGCGAGGAATATCTTTTTGTCGAGTGCAGCTTTCAGCACGTCAAGGTCGAGCACGCCGCGCGCGGTGGGGATCTCGACTATCTCAAAGCCCTCGCGGGCGAGCTGTGCCGCGCTGTTTTTGACCGAGGAATGCTCGGAGTTCGTGATAAGGATCCTCGTCGCATCGCGCCTTTCCTTTGCGTGCGCCGAGCCGAAGAGTGCGAGCGCTGTCGCCTCTGTGCCCGACGAGGTGAAGATAAGCTCACCCTCGCGTGCTCTTACGCCGAGTGCGGTCAGCACCGACTCGCGCGCTATCTTTAGCTCTGCCTCGGCTCTCTGTCCGAGCGAGTGGAGCGAAGAGGGGTTGCCGTATATCTCGAGCATTTCACTGATCTTTTTCTTTGTGGCATCCGAGAGCGGAGTCGTCGCGCTGTTGTCAAGATAGATCTGTCTGTCCATTATTTCCTCCGTCAACGGAATCTGAATTCGTCAAGCATTCGCACAACGTCGTCGATGTGCGCGTCAAAGCGGTCAGCGAGCGCGGTGTAGGTGATCGAGTAAGCCGAGCCGTTGTAAACGAACACGGTCTGCATAATTCTGATCTCGGTCGAGCCGTAGACCGTCTTGTAGGTGTAAGAGATCGCGTCTCGGTCGTGTACGCGGCGTTCCTCACTCGAGAGAAGCTCGTAGCCCTGAAGCTTTTCCTTGTAATCTACCTCGCAAGCCTCGAAGTAGGTCTTTGCGTCGGTGATCTCTGCAGGGAGCGAGTAGGAGCTGACGCTGACGTTGGGTCTTCCGCTTTCAGCAAAGAACGCGGTGGTTGCGCCGTCGCCGAGCGCGGTGTTCCAGCTATTCGGGATATAGAAGCGGTATTCAATGCCGTCCTCCGAGGCAAGCTTCATACCCTCGGGGGTCTTTTTGTCGGTCTCGACGTCGTTTACCGCGGTTCTCTCGCCGAAGCGGAACTCGCGTCTGATCTGCTCGAATGCTTCTGCGTATTCTTCGAATGCCGAGCTCTCGCAGTAGAAGGAGAGAACTATCGCGTCGCCGCTATGCATCGAGAGGTACTGTATAGTTTTCAGCTTGGAGTCGGTGTCGTTGCCCGCGCCGTCGATAGCCTTGCGCGAAAGATCGTATTCAAGTCGCACCGCGGGGGTATCCTTGCCGAGTGCGGCATCCTTGCGCGTGAAACTGAAGTTCTCGTGAGTCTGCTTGAGATCCTCAACGTATGCGTCAACGTAGTCAGAGAGCGTCGCGTTTGCATCCTCGGGAGCATACGCACGCGCGGTCGCGATCACGTTGAGTCCGAAATAAGCGGAGGAAATTCCGCTGTCGCGGTTGTCGGTCCAGCCGTCAGGCACGAAGAGCGTAAACGGCTCGCCCGCGACAGTCACCGAGAACATCCCGTCGGGCGTTCCGTCGTCGTTACATCCCACGAGAGCGACCGAGCAGAGAAGTGTAATTATAAGCAAAGAAATAATCCTCTTGATCATTTTTAAGTCCTCATTTCTTTAGAAAATTCTTATTCATTATAATGATAACAAAAATCGCAGAGCTTATCAAGTCCTAATTTGTTAATTTTTTGTGGGAGTTGGTTGAAGTAGTAATTATTGTTCTTTTCTTGAAAGAAAAGAACCAAAAGAACTTCCTGTGGGGTTGGTCAAGGGTTTTGATAGAACTCCAACCAATATTTCCTACGATAGTTTGGGATGCCTGAAAGGGTAGCGACATTACGGACGGTGCATTTGTTCAAATGCGAGGAAGAAACACGCGGACAGCAGGCTACCGCGTGTTTCTTTTTATTTTAATTGTGAAGGCAGAGATAAAATTTGTTTGTTTAACCTATAGCCGAAAGCACAATATTTATCCGTATTCGCGGGAGGCTAATAGCCTCCCCTACAAATGTAAAAATGAATAACAGGATTGTAGGGGAGGATATTATCCTCCCGAGGTCACCTCGGTCACAAAATGCACATCCGTATGTCGCAAAAACAAAAATCTCAATCTCGCCGGTAGGGGTCGGCGCCCCGACGACCCATTTTTGAGCACAATGATACTCAAAGGCTCTCCTCGAGGAGAGCTGGCGGTGTAACCGCCTGAGAGGTGATAATGGTTATTACGATTGCAAAATGCACTTCCGTCTGTTATCTAAACAATAAATCTATATCAATTCTGTAGGGACCGACGTCCCCGGCGGTCCAATGTCGTAACGGTTAAAAATGAACTTCCG
>JAFTKL010000065.1 GCA_017453285.1 Clostridia bacterium
GCCGGGGACGTCGGTCCCTACAGGGTTGATATAGATTTGTTGTTTAGATAACAGACGGAAGTGCATTTTATAACCGTTACGACATCGGCGGGAGTAAACCCCCGCCCTACCGGCAGATATAAATTTTTTTCGTTTGATTGACAGACCAAACAAAGATTTATATCTTGCTCTTCACAATTAAAATAAAAAGAAACACGCGGTAGCGAGCTGTCCGCGTGTTTCTACATCGCAATTGTATTAAATTATAGAGCTGTTATGCCGGTATCTTTACAGTAGCCCAAACTCTCTTAGAGAATATTGGTTCGAGTCCTATCAAAACCCTACACCAACCCCCACAGGAAAGTTTTTTGCTTCTTTTTTTCAAAAAAGAAGAGAAAATTACCATTCCAATCTAACTATTCCTCAACCTTTTCCTCGATAGCCTTCTTAGCCTCGCGCTTGATGATGTAATTCATAAGGAAGATAACGAGAATTCCTGCGACGACCATAAGGATCGACCAGAACTGCGAGGGGGAGATGATCGAGACGAGCTCGCCGCGGTCATCGCCGCGAAGATATTCGTTGAAAAATCTGAAAATTCCGTAGGAGATCAGGTAAACGCTGAGGTTGTGCTTGAAATCCTTCTTCATCACGAGCCAGAAGCAGATACCGAACATCACGAAGAGGAATGCCGCCTCGTAGAGCTGCGTGGGGTGGACGGGGTTCGGCAGATGGGGGAACTTCACACCAAGGAAGAAGTCGGTCTCCTTGCCGTGACAGCAGCCCGCAAAGAAGCAGCCGATGCGTCCAAAGCCGTGTGCGATAAGTATCGAGCAGGGGATCGCCGAGACCACCTGATAGAGTCTTGTCTTGTAGCGACGGCGGAAGATAAAGTAGAGCGCGAGGAATACCACTACGCCGCCGATAAGTCCGCCGATAAAGGTTATGCCACTGCCGAATTCAAATCCGTTTTCGGGGTTCTCAATATAGTTGTAGGTCGCCTGAAAGAGAGCCGCCGAAAGAAATCCGAGCGCGATGGATGCAATTCCGTTGTAGAAGATGAAATCGGTAAATCTCTCTTCAACGCCCTTCTTCTTTGAGTAGTAGAAGAGCACTCCGAACGCGAAAAGCACGCCGATCGCGATCATCACGCCATAGAGGTGGATCTCGATCTTCCAGGAGTCAGGTAAAAGCGAATAAGGGTACATATGCTCCTCCTTTTCAGAACGTTACAGTGTCGGGATTGTGGCCAGAGCCGCCGCAGTATGCCATAGAATTGATGGTAGCCATATCCTCATCGCTGATGACGAAGTCGAACACCTGCGTGTTCTGCTCGATGCGCGAGGGGGTCACGGACTTGGGAAGCGGAAGCGTGCCGTTCTGCAAGCACCAACGGACGCAGAGCTGTGCGACAGATATGCCGTAGTGCGACGCGATCTCGATAAGAGTCTCGTTCGAGAGCATTCTGCCCGTGCCGAGAGGACTCCATGCCTCAACTAAAATTCCGTGCGCGCGGCAGTATTCTACAGTCTCTTGTTGCATTTGACCGGGGTGGAACTCAATCTGGTTGATCGCGGGAACTACCTCGGATGCTACGAGAGAGGCGAGGTGGTGGGGCAGGAAGTTGGAAACACCGATCGCGCGGATCTTGCCTGCGCGGTAGAGCTCGATCATCGCACGCCAGGTCTCGCGGTTGATCTCGTCCCAATTTTCAAACTGAGTCTTGTTTGCGGGCCAATGAATGAGATAGAGGTCGAGGTAGTCGAGCCCGAGCTTTCTGAGCGTCTCGTCGAAAGCCGCAAGAGTAGTCTCGTAGCCGCGGCACTTGTTCCAGACCTTGCTGGTAACGAATATGTCCTCGCGCGCAACACCGCTCTCGGCAATAGCCTTGCCGACGCTGACCTCGTTGCCGTAGATGGCGGCGGTGTCAACGTGGCGGTAGCCTGCCGCAAGAGCCGCCTTGACAGAATTTACTGCAGTCTCGCCGTCGGGAGTCTGCCAAGTGCCAAATCCAACGCAGGGAATGGCAACACCGTTATTGAGTATATAACAATCAGTAAGTTTTTTCATTTTCATTTCTCCTTTTTGATATTAGAGCTTGACGAGCATCGCTCTGCAGGGCGCGCCTTCCGCACCGCCGAGCGAGATGGGAGCGGCGAAGAGCAGATAATCACCCTCGGGAACCTCCCCAAGACGCGCGCCTTCGAGAAGGATCATATCCGCACCGAGCAGCTCGAGATGTACCGCGCGCGGTGAACCCTCGGGTCCGACGGTCTGGGATTCGTTGCCGAAGAGGTAGACTCCCTCGCGAGAAAGCAGCTTTGCCGCCTCGAGCGTGAGCGTCGCCTTGCCCTTGATAAGTATGCGTCGCGCCGCCTCGTCCGAAATGGCACGCGCACGGGCGAGGATATCCTTTATGTCGTCCTCGGTCACGTCACCCGCGTGCTCTGCTACGTAAGCGTAGCCGACGAGTCTGTCGGGTGCGAGCTGATCTATCGTCTTTCCGTCGCCCACAAAATGAGAGGGCGCGTCGATGTGCGTGCCGTTGTGGGCGCACATTGAAAATTTGATAAGGTTGTAGGGGTCGCCGTCCTTGATCGAGGCGAGCACCGTCTTCTCGGGCGCGGGATCTTTGCCGAAAACCACGCAGGAGAATACTTCTTGAGAGATGTCGTAAACTTTCATATTATCCTCATTTCTGTCTTATTGCCTTGAGTATTGCGGGGAGCTTGGGCGGAGTGCCGTAGAGAAGAACGCCTACGCGGTAGATCTTTGCCGACAGCACGCCGATACCGAACACAGATGCCACAAGCACTGCTATCGAGAGGGCGATCTCCCAGATCGGCACGGTACTCATAGCAATTCGCGTGAACATAGCCATCGGGGACGTGAAGGGGATGTAGGAGCAGACGATCATAAGCGGAGTATCGACGTCGCCCGAGCCCATCGCCGTCATTACGACTACGAATGCTACGATGAACATCATAGTCAGCGGCATGACCGATGTGTTTATATCTTCAAGCTTCGAGGCTGTTGAGCCGATCGCTCCGTAGAGGAAGGCGTAGACCAAAAAGCCGAGTATGAAGAAGATCAGCATATAGATAAAGAGGTCGAGCGGGATGTTGAAGAACGAGGATATCATATCTATCTCATCCCAATAGCTCTTGTTTATGCGGAAGAACACGAGCGCCGAGCCGAAGATCAGTACGAGCTGCATAAGTCCCGCAAAGCAGGAGGCAAACACCTTGCCGAACATCATCGCGGTCGGCTTTGCGCTTGTGATCAGCACCTCCATCGCGCGCGAGCTTTTCTCGGTGGCTACGTTGGTCGCAACCATCTGTCCGTAGAGAAGTATTACCATATAGAGCGCGAATATCATAATGTAGGTGTAAAAGAAATTCTGGAATTGATCCTTGCCAAGATTTTCGATGCGCGAGTTTACGGTTGCCCCGAGTATCTGCGAGGCTTGCTCGGGTGAGAGACCGCCCCCGATCATCGTGTTCATTTGATAGATCCGAATCAGCGTTGCATCCACGACGGCAGAGTTCGTGTCGTACATCGAGAGATTGTTGACGTAATAGGTGTAGGAGGTCGGCGAGTCGAGCACGATCGCACATTCTACCTCCTCTGAGCTTATCTTATCCTTGATCGCATCAACGTCGGGCTCAGCGATCTTTATTTCGTAATTCGGGAAGCTTTCAGAGAAGAGCTGCAGAAATCCTTCTGCGTGTGAAGCGTTATCGGGAACTACGAGCATGATCGGCTTTTCGCCCACATCGGTCGGCGGCTCTTCCTCCTGCTTGTCAAAAAGCTCGATAAAACGTGGGAAGAACATAAGGATCGCCATAGCGACGACAAGGAAGATGGTAACACCGACGAAGACCTTGTTTTTAGTGTAATTCAGAAGTTCAAATTTAAATATTTTTCCAAACTGTCGCATACGCTCTCCTTATATCTGCTTTTCGGTGTATTCGACGAAAATGTCGTTAAGAGAGGGCTCAAATACCTTCAGCTCGTCTATGTCGTAGTTTTCGGTAAGCTCACGCATAAACGCAGACTTGTCCTCGGGAGACTCAAGCAGGAGAATAAGCTCGCCGCTCTCCGTACGAGAGGTCGCGTCGGGATATGCAGATTCGATCTTGTCTGACTCAAGCGAGCGCACGACGAGACGGTTGCGGGGATAATTGCGCTTTATCTCGTGCAGATCACCGAAAAGCACGACCTCGCCGCCGTTGATTATCGCGATGCTGTCACAGAATTCTTCAATGTAGTTCATCTGATGGCTGGAGAAGAGAACGATCTTTCCTCTCGCAATCTCGCTCTTTACGACGTCCTTGAGCAGCATCGCGTTTACGGGATCAAGTCCCGAGAACGGTTCGTCGAGAATAATTATATCGGGATCGTGCGCAAGCGCGGTTATGAGCTGGATCTTTTGTTGATTTCCTTTTGAGAGCGTGTCAAGACGCTTCGTGCGGAATTCAGTCATTCCAAGTCTATCGAGCCAATAGTCGACCGTTCTTATAGCATCCGAGTGTGACATTCCGTGCAGCTCGGCAAAGTAGCACAACTGCTCGAGTATCTTTTTCTTTGGGTAAAGTCCGCGTTCTTCGGGGAGGTATCCGAATTTGATCTTCGAGTAATCGATAGGTCGCCCGTCGATAAGTACATTTCCTGAGTTTGCGGGAAATACGTTCATAAGTATGCGGATCGAGGTGGTTTTACCCGCACCGTTGCGGCCGAGCAGACCGAAAGCTTTTCCGCTCTCAGCAGAAAAGGAAACGCCCTTGAGGACGCGCTTTTCGCCAAAGGATTTCTCTATTCCTGATAGTTCTAATTTCATTTTCGCCCCCGGAGGATGATAAAATTCTTCTTAAGGTTATTATACCATAATTTTTGTAGCAATACAAGTGGAAAGTTGAAAATTGAGAGTTGAAAATTAAGGCGCGGCACGAGTAAATGCAAAATGCAAAGTGCAGAATGCAGAATTGGCAGAGAACGCGCGTTCGGCTGTTTCCAAAATAAATGTCCCTACCTCGTCAGTAGGGGCGCTTCACGAAGCGCCCGAAATATCGGTTATCGCCGCGCATTCGTCTGTTACCAAAAAGCACGATTTACAGAAGCCTTCTCCAGCGGGAGAAGATGCTGAGGAACGAGGCGGATGAGGAGATATAAGGTTTTCACTCATCCACCGCAAGC
>JAFTKL010000066.1 GCA_017453285.1 Clostridia bacterium
AGCGAGAATACCTGAAATCCGCCGCTGTCGGTGAGTATCGGACGCTCCCAATTCATAAATTTGTGAAGTCCGCCCATCTCGTATATAAGCTTATCACCCGGGCGAATGTGCAGGTGATAGGTGTTGGAGAGCTCTACCTGACAATCGAGGTCGATAAGCTCTCTGCTCGACACGCCGCCTTTGATCGCGGCGCAGGTGCCCACGTTCATAAACACGGGGGTCTGTATGTCTCCGTGTACCGTATGCAGAACGCCTCTGCGCGCTCTGCCGTCAGTCGCAAGTATTTCAAACATTTATATAAATTCCTTTCTGCTCGTTCTACGTTCTCTCGAACTGTCGATCGAGGTTCTTTTTCGTCAATTCCATAGCAACCGGTCTGCCGTGCGGACATACCGTTATATCGGGAAGTGCCATCAGCTTATCGACTATCCACTTGATATGCTCGCCGACGTATTCTCTTCCCGCCTTGATCGCCGCCTTGCAGGATGCCTGATAGAGAGCCTTCTCGAAGACGATATCTCTCGTGAGTCCCGCCGTGCCCGTTCCGCTCTTGATGCGCTCAGCCATCACAACAAGCATATCCGAGACCGCGTCGGTGCTGACTCCCTCGGGGATAGCAAGCACGCTTACGCTATATCTGCCCTCGGTGAATTCAAATCCGACCGCTTCTATCTCCTCGCGGTACGTACCGAGCGTTTGTATCTCGTCCGAGGTCATCATAACCTCGATCGGAAGCATAAGCATCTGCGAGGTTGGGGTCGAGCTTCTCATCGCCGCCTTGAGCTCCTCGAAGATTATCCTCTCGTGCGCCGCGTGCTTATCTATTAGCAGCATCGACTCGCCGCGCTCGACCACAACGTATGCGTTAAAGACCTCGCCGACTATTCTGTATTCAAGAGTCTCGGCTAGCTCGGCAGGTTCTGCGGAAGCTTCGGGGATACTCGATGTCATCGGATCTTCCTTTATCTCGACCGTCGTCTGCACAACGTGCGTCGGAGCAGCTGCTTCGGCTTTCGGCTTTTGCGGCTCTGCCTTTTGCGGAGCTTCTGTTATCTTTTCTTCCTGCTTCTTTGCTATCTGTTCAAGCTTTTTATCCTCGCCTGCGCGAACGTACTGTCTTACGTACTCCTCCGCGCTCATCTGTGCAAATTTCTCTGCAGGCTTTGGTTTTGGCTCTGCCTTTGGCGGCTCGGATTTCTTTGGCTCGGGCGAGCTCGGCTTTGTGAAGAGCTCCGTACCGATCTGTCGGGATTTCAGCGACTCGCCGCGTCTGTCCTCGATCGGAATTTCGCTCTGCGAGACCTTATTCTGCACCCAATCGGATTTTGCGCCTCTTTGTGAGAGCGAGACGTCGGGTCGGGCGGAATTCTGCTCAAGCGCGTTTCTGACCGCGTAATATATCGCCTCAAAAACAGGCTTCTCGTTCGAGAATTTGACCTCAAGCTTTGCGGGGTGAACGTTTACGTCTACCGTCGCGGGATTGATGTCGAGGAAAAGCACGCAACACGGGAACTTTTCGGGTGCGATATACGAGGTATACGCCTGCTCGAGAGCCGCTCCTGCCGTGCGGCTCTTTACGTAACGTCCGTTGATAAAGAAATTCTGATAATTTCTGTTGGCTCTTACGTTATCCGAGCGACCTATAAATCCCTTGACTCTTATGCCGTCGACCTCGAGCTCGGTCGGGATAAGCTTTGATGCGAATTCCCTGCCGAACACCGAGTAGATGGCATTTTTCATATTGCCGTCGCCTATCGTCTCCATCTTGACGTTTCCGTCGACTATGAGCTTAAAGGCGATATCAGGCTTTGAGAGCGCTATCTTCTCCACGACGGCACTGACCGCCATAGATTCGGTAACGTCCTTCTTTAAAAACTTTCTTCTTGCGGGAACGTTGGCAAAGAGATTTTCAACTATGACCGTAGTTCCCTCGGTTGCGGCGCGCTCCGAGACGCGCAGGATATTTCCTCCGCTGGCCTCAAGCATCGCTCCGCTCTCTGCGCCTCTCTGGCGGGAGATTATTCTCATATCCGAGACCGACGCGATAGCCGCAAGTGCCTCGCCGCGAAATCCGAGTGTCAGAATACCCTCGAGATCCTCTGCATTGCGGATCTTACTCGTCGCGTGTCTGCGGATGGCTACGGGAAGATCGTCGGGCTCCATTCCACATCCGTTATCGGCTACGCGCATATACGTAACACCGCCGTTCTGTATTTCCACGGTGATCGCCGTCGCACCCGAGTCTATTGAATTTTCAAGCAGCTCCTTGATGACCGAGGACGGTCTGTCAACTACCTCGCCTGCCGCAATAAGATTTGCGACAGCAAACGACAGCACGTTTATTCTGCCCATACGCTCCTCCTTTCTGCCGTTTTATGTTTATTTACTGAAGCCTCTTTTTGAGATTGTAAAGGAAGCTCATCGCCTCGTACGGCGAGAGCGTATTGATGTCGATAGCCTTGAGCTCCTCGATCACCTGCTCCTCTACGAAATCGTCGAAGGTGATAAGCGTATCGTCCTTCTCTTCTTCTACTTTCTCCGAAGTGCTGAGTGCTTTTGCGGTCTTCTCGACCGATGCGAGCACTTCCTTTGCGCGCTTGATGACCTCGTTGGGAATCCCCGCAAGCTTTGCCACCTCGATACCGTAACTGTCGTCGGTCGAGCCCTTGACGATCTTGCGCAAGAAGGTGATATTATCCCCTCTCTTCTTTGCCGCCACGTTATAGTTGACGATGCCGTCAAACTCGTCCTCCATTACCGTCAGCTCGTGATAGTGGGTAGCAAACATAGTTTTTGCACCGATCTTACGGCTGTTGGTGTACTCGACTATCGCTCTCGCGATGCTCATTCCGTCAAAGGTAGACGTTCCGCGTCCGACCTCGTCGTAAATAATAAGGCTCTGTCTCGTTGCGTTACGGAGAATATACGCGACCTCGTTCATCTCAAGCATAAAGGTCGACTGACCGCTTGCAAGGTCGTCCGATGCGCCGACTCTCGTAAAGAGCTTATCTATAACTCCGATGCGCGCGTCCTTTGCGGGCACGAACGATCCGATCTGCGCCATAATAACGATTATAGCCACCTGTCGCATATAGGTGGATTTACCCGCCATATTAGGCCCGGTTATAAGCATAAGTCTGTTGCGGTCGGTGTCAAGCGTTGCGTCGTTGGGCACGAAATACGTATCCTTGACGAACTGCTCTACCACGGGATGTCTGCCATCCTTGATAACGATAACGTCGCTCTTGTCGACCTCGGGGCGAACGTACTTGTTCTTCACCGCAACTGTCGCAAGGCTTGCGTAAACGTCGAGCTTTGAGAGTATCGCCGCTACATTCTGAAGTCTCGTGCTTGCAGCAGCAACGTAATCTCTGACCTCGCAGAATATTTCATACTCAAGCGCGTTGACTCTATCAGCCGCTCCGAGTATGGTCGCCTCCATATCCTTGAGCTCCTGCGTGATGTATCTCTCGCCGTTAGCCAGCGTTTGCTTGCGGATATAATCCTCGGGGACCATATTGGCAAAGGATTTGGAGACTTCTATATAATAACCGAACACGCGGTTATATCCGATCTTAAGCGTTTTTATGCCGGTCCTTTCCTTTTCCTCGTCTGCAACGCGGCTGATCCAGCTCTTTCCGTCGCTCATTATAAGACGGAGCGTGTCAACGTCCTCGGAAAAGCCCTCTGCTATCATTCCACCCTCGCGGATAGACACGGGGGGATTTTCGCAGATAGCGGTATTTATCTTCGCATAGACATCCTCAAGCGTTTCAAGCTCGTCGCGAAGTACGCTTATCTCGTCCGAGCTGCAGGAAGCGAGAAGCTCCTTAAGCTCGGGAAGGATCGCCACGGTATTTGCCACGGCGCGCAGATCTCTCGCGTTTGCCGTACCGTAGACTATTCTCGTAACAAGTCGCTCAATATCAAGCACGTTTGAGAGCAGCTCGCGGATCTCCTCGCGGAGAATATATCCGTCTGCAAGCTCCTCTACCGCGTTCTGTCTGCGGCAGATGTCGCCTACGTTGAGGAGAGGATGCTCGACCCAATTGCAAAGAAGTCTTGCGCCTGCCGCGGTGACGGTCTTATCAAGAACGCCGAGCAGCGAGCCTTTCTTCTCTTTGGTACGCATCGTCGCTGTGATCTCAAGGTTGCGACGGGTATTTATGTCCATCTCGAGATACTGTCCCTCTTGATAGACGTTGATGTCCTTTATGTAGGAGATATCCTTCTTCTGAGTTTCCTCGATATAGGAAAGTAATGCACCGAGAGCCGATACGATCGGCTTGTTCTCAAGGTGATCCTCCCTGAGATTTGCGCCAAACTGCTCTCTGACTCTCTCAAGCGAGCCCTCGTAATCAAACTGCGCCCCACGGTTGTCGTTGACCATAGCGCCGAGCGTCATATGCATAAAATCCGCAAGCTCGTCGCCAAGCTTCTTCTCGGTTACGTTGAGCACGATCTCGGATGGCGAGTAGGTGCCAAGTTCGTTGCGGAGCTTGACGTCAATTCCGTCACCGCAGAAAAAGGTTGCAAACACACGTGCGGTAGAAACGTCGGCAAACGCCACACCGCACTCGAATTGGCTCATATACACCGCGCACAGATAGTTATTTTTCTTATCTGAGAGCAGATCGCTCTCGATAAGCGTACCCGGCGTCACAACTCGGATGACCTCGCGCCTTACAAGTCCTTTAGCAAGCGCGGGGTTTTCGGTCTGCTCGCAAATAGCTACCTTGTAGCCCTTGGATACGAGCGTGCCTATATAACCCTCGGAGCTGTGGAAAGGAACGCCGCACATGGGCGCTCTTTCCGCTTCACCGCAGTCTCTTCCCGTCAACGTAAGCTCAAGCTCACGCGAAGCAAGGATAGCATCGTCAAAGAACATCTCGTAGAAATCACCGAGACGGTAGAAAAGTATATGATCTTTATACTGATTTTTTATTTCAAAATACTGCTCCATCATCGGAGTCATGGTATTTTTCCTCCGTTTTTAAAGAATTACGGTCGTCAGTGCGAGCATCCGCCGCCGCAGGTAGAGCAATCGTGAGTGCAGGAGGGCAGCTCACCGGTGATCTCAAAAGTGATGGTGTTATTGACCGCGTTCATAAGCTCGTTTACCTCTGCCTGCGCGTCGTTGAGCTCAATAAATACGGGGTGGTTCATAACCGCATCGTAAAGATCGTTGATGCGCTTCTGAATAACGTCGATAAACATTGTGTCGCGCTCTTCCTTGGTAAGCTCTACCTGAAGAGCCTTCTGCTGAACCTCGTATTCAACCAGCATCTTCTGAAGCTCGTGCTCCTCTTCATACTTCTTCTTAGCCTGTGCAAGTTTGATAAGCTTATCGTCGTTCTTAAGTGCGCGGCCAAGCTCAGCCGCAAGTTCAAAAATAGTCATTTTATATTCCTCTTTCGTTTTATTTTCTAATAATTTTTCCCGAAAGCGCGAAGGTATCCGCTCTCTCTATCAGGATATCTACAAATTTTCCGACGTCCTCACTCTCACCCTCAAACAGAACTATCTTCCCACCCTCGGTGCGACCGCTGAATGTGTCGGGGTTATTCTTGCTCGGTCCGTCACAAAGCACTCTGAGCGTCTTGCCCTCGAGTTTCTTGTTGGACTCGTAGGATATCTCGTTTTGCAGTGCGAGAAGTCGCTCAAATCTCTCGGCGACGACCTCCTTCGGCACTTGGCAATCCATCTTCGCGGCAGGTGTTCCCTCTCGCGCGGAGTATTGGAATGAGAAGATCATATCAAATCTGGCACGGCGAAGCGCCGCAAGTGTACATTCGAAGTCCTCCTCTGTCTCACCCGGGAAACCTACGATGATATCCGAGGTCAGCGTAACGTCGGGCATCCTCTCGCGGATGTAGTCGAGCGTGCCGATATATTTTTGAAAATCGTACTTTCTGTTCATCGCCCGGAGGATCGCGTCACTTCCCGACTGAAGCGGAAGGTGGAAATGCCTTGCCACGTGCTTCGAGTCTGCCATCACGTCGATAAGCTTGCGCGTGGCATCCTTCGGGTGAGAGGTCATAAAGTGTATTTGGTAATCGCCCTCTATCTGATCAAGCTCTGCGAGCAGATCTGCAAAATCGTAGTCAAAGCCGCTGTCCTTGCCGTAGGAGTTGACGTTCTGACCGAGCAGCGTGATATCTTTATATCCCGCCTCGACGAGCGAGCGGAATTCCGCAACCACTTCCTCGCGGCGACGGCTTCTCTCTCTTCCGCGAACGTATGGCACGATGCAGTATGAGCAGAAATTGTTGCATCCGTACATAACCGACACCCACGCACGATAGGAGCTTTCGCGGCGCACGGGAAGTCCCTCGGCGACTCTGTATTCGCAGTCGTCGGGGTCAAACACTCTTCTCGAGCCGCATCTTCTGTTCCACAGATGCTCGGGGAGCTTGTAGATCAGCGACGGTCCGAAGAGGATGTCAACGTAAGGATATCTCATCTTGATGTCCCGGAGTCGATGCTCCTGCACCACCATACAGCCGCAGATAACGATGATGAGCTCGGGGTTCTTTGCCTTTACGTGCTTGTACTGACCGACAAGCGAGAGTGCTCTCTTCTCTGCATGCTCGCGTATCGCGCAGGTGTTGACCATTATCAGCGAGGTTTCCTCAGGCGTGTCGGTCGGCTCGTAGCCCATCTCAACTGCCATTCCCATAAGCCTCTCGCTGTCAGCCTCGTTCTGCTGGCAACCGAGCGTCAGCACGAACGCGCGGCGGCGAGTTCCGCTCTCTGCAAAATGCGCGTCGTTCTGGTCGCGCATCTTCCTCATATATTCCTTTTGCTTCTCTATTTCGCGAGCGTCAACCGCTCTGTCACGTTCGATCATAAACCGGATATAGCCTTCCTTTTCTCTCTTAGGGTACAAATAGGCACAATAATTCATTATAAAAGATATTATAATATATTTTTAGCATTTTGTCAAGTAGTAGACTTGACATAACTCAACTTTTATAGTATAATTTGAGTATCATTACAAGATAGGAGGACATAAAATATGTCAAATTCAACACACGACGGACACCGCAAAAGACTTCGCGCAAAATTTTTGAGCGCACCCGAAACGCTTGAGGACCACGAGCTTCTCGAGCTTCTTCTTTTTTATTCCATCCCGCGCGCAAACACTAATGAGATCGCGCACCACCTGCTTTCGCGCTTCGGCTCGATAAAGGGCGTTGTAAACGCAGGACTTCCCGCGCTCAAGGAGATAGACGGCATTGGTGAGAATGCCGCGCTCTTCCTCAGAGCAGTATCAGAATACACCGCGCGTTATGAGCGCTCGAAGGTCGAGCTCTCTGCACCGCTCACCTCGCACGCAGAGCTTGGCGCGTATCTGCGCTCGCTCTTCGTAGGCTACGACAACGAGGTCGCATTTTTGCTTTTGTTTGATAGCTCGATGAGACTCCTTCTCTGCGAAAAGGTCAGCGAGGGATATTCGGCAGGAAACGTGCTCTCCACGCGCACTATCGCAAGCATCGCGCTTGCAAGCAACGCGCCCACCGCGATACTCGTACATAACCATCCGGGCGGAAAGCCTATTCCGTCGGGCGACGACATCGCAATAACGGGACACCTCCGTTGGTTCTTAAACTCCCTGCAGATCCAGCTTGTAGATCACTTCATCGTCGCAGGCGACGAATGCAGAGCGATTCTTGAGCCGCAAAAGTTCAAGGATATGTAAAACAAAAAAGCCACACTCGGTGTGGCTTTTTTCGTTTATCTCCCTCTCAGTCTGCATTCGCAGACAGCTCTCCCTAAGGGCGAGCCTATGAGTGACTTTAAGCCAGAATTCGATCCAAGGAATTACACTTTAATTAAAATAAACGTGGTGCAGACTTACAATAAGGCTCTCCTTCCAGGAGAGCTGGCGGCGCAGACGCCTGAGAGGTCTTTAACATTAAACTTACTTTTTTCTCTTGATCTACATTTACCGCAGAAACCTTTTTAGTGAACCAAACAAGAAAGATCCGCACAGTGCACGGATCTTTTTTGTTTATTGGTTCTATTTGGTAAGATACTTGTGTATCGCCGCGGCTGCGGTCTTTCCCGCTCCCATCGCCGAGATAACGGTCGCCGCGCCCGTAACTGCATCGCCGCCCGCAAAGACTCCTGCCTTTGTGGTCGCTCCGCTCTCCTCTTCGACGATAATTCCGCCGCGCTTGTTAGTTTCAAGCCCCTCTGTTGTCATCTTGATCAAGGGATTGGGAGAGGTGCCTATCGACATGATCACTGTCTCTACGTCAAGCACAAACTCGCTGTCCGCGATCGGCACGGGGCTTCTTCTGCCACGCTCGTCGGGCTCGCCGAGCTCCATTCTGATGCACTTCATTCCGCATACAGTTCCGTTGCGCGCGTCGCGTCTATCCTCTGTATTCTCATATCCGAGTATCTCGACGGGGTTGGTCAGGAGCATAAACTCAATTCCCTCCTCCATCGCGTGCTCAACCTCCTCGCGACGTGCGGGGAGCTCATCCATCGAGCGACGGTAGACGATATAAACCTTCTCAGCACCAAGTCTGAGAGCCGAGCGCGCCGCGTCCATAGCGACGTTTCCGCCGCCAACAACAGCCACGCGACCGCCCTTCATTACGGGTGTGACGGGGTCGTCGCGGTAGGCTTTCATAAGATTTGAGCGCGTGAGAAATTCGTTAGCCGAGTAAACGCCCTTGAGCGACTCTCCGGGTATTCCCATAAAGTTAGGAAGTCCTGCGCCCGAACCGATAAACACCGCCTCATAACCGCGCTCAAAGAGCTCGTCGACCGTCAGAGTTTTGCCTATAACTACGTTGGTCTGCAGATCAACGCCCATAGCGACAAGATTGTCGACCTCTTTTTGCACGATAGCCTTGGGAAGTCTGAACTCGGGAATTCCGTAAACAAGCACTCCGCCCGCCGCGTGAAGTGCCTCGAACACGGTCACGTCGTAGCCGAGCTTTGCAAGGTCGCCAGCACAGGTAAGTCCCGAGGGCCCCGAGCCGACCACTGCAACGCGGTGTCCGTTCTTCTCTGCGACTGTCGGCGAGCTGCACGAATGCTCGTTGTGCCAATCGGCGACGAATCGTTCAAGTCTGCCGATACCGACCGACTCGCCCTTGATGCCGCGAACGCAATATTTTTCACACTGATTTTCCTGCGGACAGACTCTGCCGCAGACTGCGGGAAGGCTTGAAGTTTTGTTGATTATCTGATACGCCGCCTCAAAGTCGCCCTCTCTTATCTTCGCGATAAATTCGGGGATGTGTATATTGACGGGGCAGCCGTTGACACAAGGCATATGCTTGCAGTTAAGGCATCTATCTGCCTCAGAGATTGCAGTCGCCTCGTCGTATCCGAGCGCGACCTCAAAAAAGTTGTGCGCACGCACCTCGGGGAGCTGAGTGGGCATCTCGTGGCGCTTCAGATCCATATTTGCCATATCACTCTACCTCCTTTTTGTAAAGGTTGCACGCCCTCTCGTATGCGTGACGCTCGAAGTCGCGATACATAGACGAGCGCGATATAGCCTCGTCGAAATCGACCTCGTAGCCGTTGAAATCAGGGCCGCTGACGCAGGCAAACTCGGTAATTCTCTTTCCGTCGCGGATAAGCGAGAGGCGACAGCCGCCGCACATTCCCGTGCCGTCGATCATAATGGGGTTCATCGAGACCGTGCAAGGAATGCCCGTAGGTCTTACCTCGGCGACGACGAATTTCATCATAACGAGCGGACCAATGGTGATGACCTCGTCAAAGCTCTCACCAGCCGCGAACATCTCGCGAAGCGGCAGACAAACGTTGCCCTCTCTGCCGTACGAGCCGTCGTCGGTCATAACGATGAGCTCCTTTGATGCCGCTCTGAACTCATCCTCGAGAATGAGCAGATCTTTAGAACGAAATCCTATAACAGAGGTCACCTCGCAGCCAAGGCTCGCGAGCTTCTCTGCGATGGGAAGAGCGATAGCGCATCCCACACCGCCGCCGACGATGCAGACCTTCTTAAGCCCCTCAACGCGCGTTTTTGTGCCGAGCGGTCCGACGAAATCGCTGATGTATTCACCCTCGTTCTTGGAGTCGAGTTGCTTTGTGGTAGCACCGACTATCTGAAATATTATCTTTACGCTGCCTCTCTCGCGGTCAAAGCCTGCGACGGTCAGCGGTATTCTCTCGCCCTCGCCATCAACGCGAAGGATGATAAACTGCCCCGGCTCTGCCTTTGCGGCAACGAGCGGCGCTTCGATCTCCATCATCGTAACGGTGGGATTGAGACTTTTTTTCTTTAAGATCTTGTACATAAAAGCTCCGAAATCTATCTGTCGGGGCGTAACATACGCCTCGGTTTGAATTTTTGAAAGATTAGAGTTTATTATATCACATTTGCACATTTTTTTCAATAGCTTTTTGTAAATAAAGACATTCAAACCTACAAACTATTTTTGCGTAATTCACAATATCTTCATAAATTTGTAGTATAATGAATTATCTATATAATTTTATTCCGCAAGGAGATCTGATGAACTTTACTACAAAAAGGATCGCCGACGGTATTTCGCTGTCGGTGATGCCGAGCGATAAATTCAAGGCGGGGGTGATCGCGCTCTCGCTGACAGTGCCGCTGACACGCAAGGGCTCTGCCTACAATCACATACTCTCGGGGCTTCTGCGCCGCGGAACACGCAAGTATCCCGATATGTCCTCGCTCAACCGCAGGCTCGACGAGCTTTACGGCTCTTACGTCGAGATCAAGAGCAACCACGTCGGAAACAACCTCTCGCTCTCATTTGTCTGCGAAATACTCGACAACAAATACATTCCCGACGGCACCGACACGCTCGGCGGAGTTATCGACATAGTTGCCGATATGCTCCTGCATCCGCTCTTCTCTGACGAGAGCTTTGACTCGGCTATCTTCGATCAGGAGATAAGAGTCATTCTCGACGCGCTGAATGCCGAGATCAACAACACGCGCGCCTACGCGATAAAGCGCTGTGCCGAGCTGATGTTTGAGTCCTACGAGGATTATCCCACGGTCGCCGAGACCAAGCAGATAGTTGCCGATGCCACACTTGAGGATCTCCGCGCGCACTACCGCGAGCTGATCAGTCAAGCACCGCTTGAGGTATTCTACATAGGCGCAACAGATACCGACACCGTGTCCTCTGCCCTGCTTAAGTCCTTTGGCGTAGCGCATTTCGGCAAGGAACAGCGCATCTGCAAGGCAAGTCCGATCTCGCGCGAGAGCTTTGCAGAATCAAGCGAGAAGATGCCCGTATCACAGGGCAAGCTCGCTATGTGCTTCTCTACACACACCTCGCTCTCGGCTGACAGCGACGACTATTACGTAGCTCTTATGCTCAACGAGCTCTTCGGCGGCTCTGCGTCGTCCAAGCTATTCCTCAACGTCCGCGAGAAGATGAGTCTCTGCTACTACTGCTCCTCGTCATTCAGCACATATTCGGGCATTATGACGGTATCGAGCGGAATTGAAGTCAAGAACTTCGAGGCTGTGAGAGCGGCAGTTATCGACCAGCTTGAGCAGATAAAAAAAGGAAATATAAGCGAGAGCGAGCTCTACGCGGCTAAAAGATCGATCGAGAACGCGTACAGACAGCTCTACGACAGCCCGTTCGATCTTCAGTCCTTCTATAGTGGACGAATGCTCTTCGGCATTACCGACACGCTCGAGGATTGCCGCGAAAAGCTTATGGCGGTAAGCCTTGAGCAGATCGTGTCACTTGCAAACAAGGTCACGCTCGACGCGCTCTTCTTCGTTGAAGGCACGGCTTGCGGAGCGACGGACGAGGAGGACGACGATGAATAACTACAAGCTTTACAAAAGCTCTCTGCTCTGCGAGGAATACAGAGAGTACAAGCACTCCTCGGGGCTTACGGTCGTAGTTTTCCCCAAGAAGCTGACCACGACCTACGCAATTATGGGAGTCAAGTACGGCTCGCTCAACAGTAGCTTTACCGTGGGCGGTGAGCAGATCACGGTTCCCGACGGAATTGCGCATTTTCTCGAGCACAAGCTCTTTACCAACGAGGACGGAAGCGACTCGTTTGAGAAATTCTCGGCGCTCGGTGCGGATGCGAACGCGTACACTTCGTTCAACAAGACCGCGTATCTCTTCTCTTGCACCGACGACTACAGAGCACCGCTCTGCGAGCTGATAGATTTCGTCACTCACCCCTATTTCACTCCCGAGTCGGTCGCAAACGAGATAGGAATAATATCCGAGGAAATAAGGATGTACGACGACAACCCGGGTGATCGTTGCTTTTACGGTATGCTCGAGGGTATGTACCGCCATCACGCGATACGCAAGAACATCTGCGGCTCTTGCGAGAGCATCTCGCGCATCACGCCGAAAACGCTCTATGACTGCTACAACGCGTTCTACGATCTTCACAATATGGTGCTCGTGGTCTGCGGCGACGTTGATCCCGACGAGGTGATGAAGATCGCGAACGAGCATCTGCCCGAGCGCACGGATGACTTTACGACTGTCGCACGCAACGAGAACGCGCTTGAATCAAAAGAGGTCAATCTTCCCTACGTCGAGCGCCGTATGCAGCTCTCACAGCCGATATTCAACATAGGATACAAGGATATCGACATCCCGACAGACCCTGCTGAGCGTCAGCGTAAGGATGCGATAATGGCGATACTCGACGAGATGATTTTCTCTCGCGCGGGAGAGCTTTACAACTCGCTGTTTGAGCGCGACGTTATCTCGCCCAACCTCTCTTACGGCTATTCGATCACGAAGGACGCCGCTTACAATTCGGTTGCGGGCGAGGCGGACGATCCGTCGCGAGTGCTCAGTGAGATAAGCGCGTATATCGAGGAGCTTCGAGAGCGCGGACTTCCCTACGACGACTTTCTGCGCGGCAAGCGAGTTATGTACTCGGAATTCGTAAAGTCCTTTGACTCTACCGATAATATAGCAAACAATCTGCTCGCATTCTTCTGCGAGGGCGCGGAGCTTCTCTCGTATGCCGACATAATCGAGTCGGTCACGTTTGAGGACGTATGCGAACAATTCAAAAAATGCTTTACTCCCGAAAGCGTTACGCTGTCGGTGGTAAAGCCACTCTGAAAGGAGAAAATTTATGACGAAAATTTCTTTTCCCGGATTTAATATCGGGGAGTTTGAGATGAGCGGCGTTGCGCTGAGCTTTGGCGAGAACTTCTCGATCTATTGGAACGGCGTGTTCATAGCACTCGGTATTCTACTCGCGTTCGTCTGCGCGATCTTCCTTGCCAAGCGCGAGGGTCTGAAGTTTGACGATCTGATCGACATCACTCTCTTCTCGCTTATCTTCGGCGTAATCGGTGCAAGACTCTTCTACGGTATGTCTTCAGGCGTGAAGTTTAACGGCTTTGTCGACGCTATTTCGGTATGGGACGGCAGGCTCTCGATGTACGGTGGAATGATCGCGGGCGCGATCACTATTGCTGTCATCTGCAGGCTCAAGAGAATATCGATACTCAAGTCATTCGATCTCGCAGCCCCCGCGCTTATGCTCGGTCAGATCGTCGGCAGATGGGGCGACTTCTTTGGCGCATCCTCCTACGGAATTCCCGTAGCCGAGGACAGCCCGCTCTATTTTCTCAGAATGGGTATCTCACCGCATATTTTTGAGGATGTCAAGGGGCTTGCGTACGTTCATCCCACGTTCCTCTACGAGTCTCTCTGGAACCTCCTCGGACTTGTACTGATATTAGTTTTTTGCAGAAAGAAAAAGTTCGACGGTCAGGTCGTTCTCGCTTACCTTGCGTGGTACGGTCTTGGCAGAACTATGATCGAGGGCCTTCGCGTCGACGCGCTCAAGATCGGCGTGTTCCGCTCCGCGCAGGTCATCGGACTTATCTGCTTCGTTGTCTGCACGCTGACTCTTATCTACAAGCTTGCAAAGATATACCGCAAGCAAAAGGACGGCGAGGAATACATTCCTGCATACAAGAAGAATTCAAATCCCGCGTTCATCTTTGAGAAGACCGAAGAAGAGCCCGATTACACACCGAGCTTCAACTTTGGCAAGAAGAACGAGGACGAACAAAACGAAAATGAAAATGCCGACGACGGCGAGGAGGAATAAATATGGCTAATATAATCAACGGAAAAGAGATATCCGCGGCTATCAGAGCCGAAATAAAGGAAGCTACCGAGCGTCTCGTTGCCGAGAGCGGCGTGCGCCCCGGACTTGCGGTCATCATCGTCGGTGAGGACCCCGCGTCGCAGGTCTACGTTCGCAACAAGAAACGCGCGTGCGACGAGGTCGGATTTTACTCCGAGTCCTACGAGCTGCCCGAGTCGACCACGCAGGACGAGCTTAACGCGCTTGTCGACAGGCTCAACAAGGATGAGAAGATCCACGGAATTCTCTGCCAGCTCCCGCTCCCCAAGCACCTTGACGAGAACGAGGTGATAATGAGAATAGATCCGAGGAAGGACGTTGACGCCTTCCATCCCGAGAACGTTGGAAAGATAATGATCGGCGACTATTCCTTCCTGCCCTGCACCCCCGCGGGCGTTATGGCACTGCTCGAGCGCAGCGGAATTGACGTGTGCGGCAAGGAATGCGTTGTTGTCGGACGTTCTAACATCGTCGGCAAGCCGCAGGCTATGCTCCTGCTCCACGCGAACGGCACGGTCACTATCTGCCACAGCCGCACGAAAAATCTTGCCGAGGTCTGCCGCCGTGCCGACATCCTCGTTGCCGCTATCGGTAAGGCTGATTTCTTCACGGGCGATATGATCAAGGAGGGCGCGGTCGTTATCGACGTCGGTATGAACAGACGTGCCGACGGCAAGCTGACGGGCGACGTCGACTTTGAGAGCGTAGCACCCAAGGCATCCTACATTACCCCCGTCCCCGGCGGCGTAGGTCCTATGACGATTACGATGCTTATGCAGAACACTCTCACGGCGGCAAAGAACGCAATCAAGTGTTAAAGTTAGTTTGTGTTAATATTTTTGCCACTTTCTTTCGTAGAAAGTGGCGCAAAGAACTTGAATAAACATAAGCTTGAGTAATGCTTTGCATCGCGCAAAGTTTTTGCTCAAGCTTTTTTTAAAAAGCTTGCGGATTCCAAAGGCAGAGCCTTGGTCGCTCGTCGCAACGAGCGAAACAATTCCTCGGGCTTTTCTTTTTGCAAAGCTTTTTCTTTTGGCCCTTTTGTGTCAAAAGAAAAAGCGTTATCGGCAAAAGCGTAACTTTTTAATCATATACACCCCACGGGCTGCCTCGGCAGCCCG
>JAFTKL010000006.1 GCA_017453285.1 Clostridia bacterium
CCTTTCTGACGCTATCGCGACCTCCGCCGTGCTTGCATCTATCATCATCTGTCGCGTGACAGACTTTGACACCGACGGATATATGGGCGTTATTGTCGCGGTGATCGTTATGATCGCGGGCATTAAGATACTCAACGAGACCAAGAATTCCATCCTCGGCTCTGCACCCGAGCCCGAGCTGATTGAGGAGATAATCCGCATCACGCGTGAGTATCCCGAGGCGCTCGGAATACACGATATGGTCGTGCATAACTACGGCCCCGGCAACACGATAGCCTCCTTTCACGTCGAGGTCGACGGAATGCAGAACGTGTTCCACACGCACGACGTGATAGATACGATAGAAAAGCGGCTCTTCTCCGAGCTTTCGGTGCGCGCGACGGTACATATGGACCCGATCGTGACCGACGACGAGAGGGTTACAGAGCTTCGTGAGAAGGTGCTCGCGCTTGTGAGACAGATAGACGAAAGACTTGATCTGCACGATTTCCGCTTCGTTGAGGGCGTGACACATTCCAACCTGATCTTTGACGTCAACGTGCCGTTTGAGATAAAAATGAGCGACGACGAGGTCAAGAGGGCGATCAGCCTCAAGATCAGCGAGCTTGATCCCAATTATTTTGCCGTTATGACGGTAGACAGAGTATAAAATATAAAGGAGATCCACTATGCTTCCGACCAAAGAAATTTATTCAACCTATCCGACTGTCTTTCCCGCAGAAAAGACCTCGAGTGTGACGATAGCGCCTCTTGAGAGAGCGTTCAGCTTCGTCGAGGATGCGGAATATACCGTCTCGATCGTTCCGGTAAACTCGGACGACGTGAGCAATTATTACACCGCCGTAAAGCCTTCGTTTACTGTCGTCGCGCACGGCGGGCTGCTGAAGTTTGACTATTGCTTTGGTGGTGAGCAGGAGCATATGATCATAGTCGAGCGAGGGGAGAACGCGCTTTGCCGCTTGTTCGTATATTCGCTCTACGAGGATCTCTATGCGACGCTTCCGCTAAAATCGGATTTCCATTCGCATTCCTACCGTTCGGACGGTCAGCGCGACCCTGCGGCGCTTGCAGGCTTTTATCGAGAGCAGGGCTATGATTGCTTCGCGCTCACCGACCATAACCGTTTCTATCCCGGCGGCGAGATCGACGAGGTCTACGAGGGCGTAAATACCGGCTTTTTGCGCGTTCACGGTGAAGAGGTGCACGCACCCTCAAGCCCCGTACATATCGTTCGCATAGGCGGTGACGTGAGCGTTTGCGAGCAGTATTTCAAGAACCCCGAGAAGTACGACGCTGAGGTCGCGGAGTACGAGACGAGAGTTCCCGAGAATATTCCCGAGAAGTACGCATACCGCTACGCGCGAGCTATGTGGGCGACCGAAAAGATACACGAGGCGGGCGGACTTGCGATATTCGCGCACCCCTATTGGAGACCGAAGAACCTTGTTTATAACGTGTGCGACGAGTTTGCATCTATACTTCTCAAGAGCGGAATGTTCGACGCTTACGAGCTTGTCGGCGGTATGGGTCAGGTCGGCATCAACCGCTCGATCGCCCTTTGGAGCGAGCTCCGTGCAGAAGGACTTGAGATATCGGTTGTCGGCTCGAGCGACGTCCACAAGATCGAAAATTCTATCTATTTCCCGTTCTGCTTCACGCTGGTATTTGCGACCGAGCAGACCGAAAATGGTGTTCTGGAGGCAATAAAAGCGGGCAAGAGCGTTGCCGTAGAGGCTAATGGCAGCGACGAGTACGCTCGTCAGTTCAGAGCCTACGGAAGTCTACGCCTTGTCAGCTACGCGCAGTTCCTCTTGACGCACTATTTCCCGAAATACGAAAGATACTGCGAGAGCATCGGCATTTCTATGCGCGCCTACGCTATGGAAGACGCACCGAAGGAGCTTGTTGAGCTTAATGAGGCACTCGCAGAACGCTTCAGACTGCGCTATTTCGGCAGACTTGGCGCACTCTGCCCGAGCAGCGAGATGCTCGCGTTCGAGAACAAGTGGCGCGCAGTACAGCTCGAAGGACCTCTCAATAAGGGTAGCAACATCTACGGCGCACATAATATGCAGATATAAAATAAAAAAGCAAGAACCTCGCGGTTCTTGCTTTTTGTGTGCTATAGTATTGAAAGCATTTTATCTGCCGCAGATGCGGATATTTGTCACACAAAACCGTATGAGTTCAACTCTCTTCGGCTATAGGTTATCCAGGCATAAGCTCCTTGAACTTCTTCGCCTTCTCGAACGCGAGGGTCGCGAATGCGGTGTAGTCAAGGCCTGCGTAGATATCGTGGGTGTGGCGCTCGGGCTTGTTCTTGCTTGTCAGCTCGAACGTGAAGTCGCCCGCGTATCCCGCTTTCTTAAGTCTTGCCGCGATGCCGTTCCAATCTCCGACTCCGTCGAAGGGGAGCAGGTGCGAGTCGTCAAGCCAGGTGATCTTCTCGCCCGTTTGCGCCATATTGTCGTTGAGGTGCGTGCAGCAGAGCTTGTCTGCGTACTTGCCGATAATGTCGCGGCTCGCGTTGTAGCACATCTCGTGTCCGGTGTCAATGCAAAATCCTACGTAGTCGGACGAGCCGAAATGCTTCATAAGATATTCAAGGTAGATCTCGCCCTCTGTATTCTCAAGCGCGATCTTGACGCCGTTCTGCTCGCCTGCCTTGATGATCTTCTCAAATCTCGGCAGACCGATCTCGGTCGGTGTGCATTTTTCCATACCAATAATGGTGTGCAATATCATAAGCGGAACACCGACGGCGGCGGTGTTCTTTACGCAAGCTACCAGCTCGTCTGCGTACGCGTCTCCCGCTTCTCCTTCTTCCCAGAGCTTATCTACCTTTCCGAAGGGTGCGTGGGTGGACTGATAGAGCATACCGCACTCGTAGAGAACCTTTGCGCAGTCCTCTCTGACCTTATCGGCGCTGACGTCGGTGAAAACTCCCTCCCAACCGATGTCGTGAAGGATCTTTATCTGATCGACTGTGGGAACATTAAATCCCATTCCCGTTGCAATTACAAGCTTGTTCATAAATTTACCTCCGTAGATCAAAAATTTACTGTATTTAGTATATCACCGTGCCGCAAATTTGTCAAGTGCGCATTTTTTATTGACAATAATTCTTTTGAGTGGTATAATTGAAATATCCCGAAGTAATAAGGAGAGAATTATGAGAGTATATGCAAATCTTCATCTTCATTCTATACATTCGGACGGAAAATACAGCCCTGCCGAGCTTGTGAGGGTGGCAAAGGAAGAGGGCTATTCCGCGCTCGCGATCGCCGATCACGACACAGCCACAGCCTTTCCCGAGCTCAAGGCGGCGGCAGATGCAGAGGGTATGGAATGTCTCTTCGCAGTCGAGTTTTCTGTTAACAAGCCGAAGAATTATCACATCGTCGGCTTTGGTTTTGATCCCGAGTATCCGCCTATGAAAAAATACCTCGCGGATATGGCGCTCCGACAGACCGACAACACCTACGGCGTGTTCAACGAGGGCGTGGAAAAAGGCTATTTTACGGGGATCACGTGGGAGGAGATACTTGAATACAACAAAGGCATCAAGTGGCTCTGTAACGAGCATATCTTCAACGCGATGCTCGACAAGGGACTTGTCGAGAAGTGCAACTATATGGAGTGGTTCTTGAAATACGTCTGCGAGCAGAGAGGGCATTATCCGCCGTCTATCCCGTTCAAGACGCTCTCCGAGATCATCTCGCTTATCAAAGAGGCAGGCGGCTTTGCTATCGTCGCGCACCCAAACGGTCAGCTTGACGATATAGATACGCTTATCGAATACGGCATCGAGGGAATTGAGGTGCTCCACCCCGATCTGTCGGCAGAGGAGCGAGAGAGAGCCATTCGCATCGCGCTCGAGAAGGATCTTTTCGTCAGCGGCGGAAGCGATCATTCGGGTCTTTGCGGCGGATGCTATTCCGGATTTCCGAACGAGGAAGAGCTTAAGAAGAGTCCGCTCTATATCCCCGAGATGAGCGCAGGAGTGGCGCGCGGCTTCTATGAAGAGATAAAAAGCAGAAAGATAGACAGAGAATACCGCGCAAATCTGCAAAAACGATTGACAAAAGAGAAATATAGTGATATAATAAAGGGTAATTAAATTTATTTTTGATATTTTTATCAGGACGGAGAATAAATACAATGAAAAGAGATTTTGTTCGCTCTATATATGAGAGCCCCGAGTCTTATTCGGGTAAAGAAGTCACGCTCGGCGGCTGGGTACGCAACCTGCGTGACAGTAAGGCGTTCGGATTTATAGATCTTAACGACGGTAGCTGTTTTAAGTCGGTTCAGGTCGTTTTTGAGCGCGAAAAGATTGAAAATTACGATGAGATCGCTCACCAGAACGTAGGTGCGGCTCTCGTTATCAAGGGTGTAGTTGAGCTTACCCCCGCGATGAAGCAGCCCTTTGAGATCAAGGCTACCGCTATCGAGGTAGAGGGCACTTCCACCCCCGAGTATCCGCTTCAGCCCAAGCGTCACACGGTTGAATTCCTTCGTGAGCAGGCTTATCTGCGCCCGAGAACCAATCTTTTCTCGGCTGTGTTCAGAGTGAGAAGTGAGGCGGCTTTCGCTATTCACAAGTTCTTCCACGACCGTGGATTTGTTTACGTTCACACCCCCATCGTTACCGCATCCGACTGTGAGGGCGCAGGCGAGATGTTCAGAGTTACCACGCTTGATATGGAAAATCCCCCTCGTCTCGAGGACGGAAGCATAGATTATTCGCAGGACTTCTTTGGCAAGTCTGCAAACCTCACGGTTTCGGGACAGCTCGAGGGAGAGACCTACGCGCTCGCTTACGGTAAGATCTACACCTTTGGTCCTACCTTCAGAGCAGAGAACTCCAACACCGCGCGTCACGCGGCTGAGTTCTGGATGATCGAGCCTGAGATCGCTTTTGCGGATCTCGGCGACAATATGCAACTCGCATGGGATATGATCAAGTTTATCATCAACCACGTTCTTGAGAACTGCAAGCAAGAGGTCGAGTTCTTCGATAAGTTCGTAGAGAAGGGACTCCTTGACCGCCTTACTACCCTTGCGGCAAGCGACTATAAGAAGGTCACCTACACCGAGGCTGTCGAGCTTCTCAAGAAGAGCGGCGCGGACTTCAAGTATCCTGTTGAGTGGGGTATCGACCTTCAGACCGAGCACGAAAGATACCTCACCGAGCAGATCTTCAAGTGTCCCGTATTCGTTATCGACTACCCGAAGGAGATCAAGGCGTTCTATATGAGACTTAACGACGACGGCAAGACGGTCGCTGCTATGGACCTTCTCGTTCCCGGTGTCGGCGAGATCATCGGCGGTTCTCAGCGTGAGGAGAGAATTGACGTCCTCACCGCAAGAATGGCTGAGTGCAACCTCAGCGAAGAGGATTATTGGTGGTATTGCAACCTCCGTCGCTTCGGTGGTACTAAGCACGCAGGCTACGGTCTCGGTTTTGAGCGTATTATTATGTACCTCACCGGCGTCTCCAATATCCGTGACGTCCTCCCCTATCCCAGAACAGTCGGCAACGCTGAGTATTGATAAGTTAGATTTGTGATTGGATTTTTTGTTCTTTTCTTTCGTAGAAAAGAACCAAAAGAACTTGAATGGGGGTTGGAATAGGGTTTGATAGAACCCATATGCCTGCCTCGATCGTGCTTTGGGCTATCTGAAAGGATAGCGACATAACAGTTCGTTTATTTAATCCAATAGCGATGTAAAAACCCGTGGACAGCTATGCTACCACGGGTTTCTTTTTATTGTGACGGCAGAGATAGATGCCTTTGCTTTGGCTACAGATCAAACACATCTTTTTATCTGGTTCGTAGGGGCGATTCAAGAATCGCCCACTTTGAAAAAAGTTACTCTGTGCCATAGAAACGGGCGCTTCGTGAAGCGCCCCTACAAGCGAGATAGAAACCGTCGTTTTGGCTACAGACCAAGCAAAGATTTATATGTCGCTCTTCAGAATCCAAATCAAAAGAAACACGCGGTAGCCTGCTGTCCGCGTGTTTCCTCGTCGCTATTGAATTAAACTTGGAAAGAGAATATTACTTTGGTTTACAATAGCCCAAACTTCGAAAGAGGTAGGCATATCGGTTCTATCAAACACTACACCAACCCTTATTCAAGTTCTTTGGCTCCACCTTTCTCGAAAGAAAGGTGGAAAAAACAAAACATAAACTAACTTATTTCCCCGTCGAGCCGAAGCCGCCGGTGCCGCGGATGGTGTCGCCGAGCTCGTCGACAACAGAAAAATCTGCGGTGTAGTAGGGAGCAAAGACGATCTGCGCGATACGCTCGCCGTCGGATATCGTGCGCGGCTCGGTGCTGTGATTGTGGAGCGCGACCATTATCTCTCCGCGGTAGTCGCTGTCGATAACGCCGACCTTGTTAGCGGGCGCGAGCCCTTTTTTCGATGCAAGACCGCTGCGCGCGTAGATAAGACCGACGAGCCCCGTGGGGATCTCCATCGCAAGACCTGTGTGGATAAGCAGAGTCTCGGCGGGCGCGATGGTCACATCAGCGTCAAGACACGCGTAGAGATCCGCGCCTGCGGCAAACTCCGAGCCGTAGGTGGGAAGGCGCGCATTGTCGTTCAACTTCTTGATATTCATAGGAAAGCTCATAATTGTTCCTCCGAAAAATTTATTCACTCATATTATATCATATCACGCGCGTACTGTCAAGAGAGAGGAATTTCTAGCAAAAAGTCGATATCCTCTTGACAAAAGGCGCGCTTTTGTGTATAATATTTGAGAATAATTCTCAATTTGGAGAGGCTATGTCAGAATACAAAACGGAACAAAAGAAGCTGCTTTTGGACTTTCTAGAGCAAAACAGCGATAAATCATATACGATAGACGAGCTCGTCGCCTCTCTTGAGGCGAGCGCAGGCGAGGCGGCACCGGGAAAAAGCACGGTATACCGCCTGATGACAAGGCTCGTCGGAGAGAAGAAGGTCCAGCGATTTGCAGGCGAGAGCGGCAGGAGCTTTTCCTACCGCGTGTTAGCTGACGAGCACTGCCACTCGCATCTTCACCTAAAGTGCCTTGGATGCGGCAAGATATTGCACCTTGACCGCGCGACCTCGGACGCGCTTTTAGCGCAGGTCAAGCTCGTCAAGGACTTCTCGGTCAGCGAAGAGGAGACTCTGCTCTTCGGCAACTGCGCGGAGTGCAGAATAGGGGGCAAGCATGGCTAAGAGATTACTTTGCTTTATTCTGATGCTCGCGCTCGCACTATCCGCGCTCAGCGGATGCTCAAAGGGTGAGGAAGAGGACGAAAAGCTCAAGATCGTCTGCACGATATTTCCGCAGTACGATTGGATGCGCAATATTATCGGTGAGATCGACGGCGTTGAGCTGACTCTGCTTATTTCCAACGGCAACGATATGCACAGCTACGAGCCGAGCGCGGCGGATATAATGAAGATCGCCGACTGCGATATGATAGTTTATCTCGGCAAGGACATTGACGGTTGGGTGAGCGAGGCGATCGAACGCTCGGGCAGGGAAGACGTAAAAAAGGTCGCACTTGCCGAGTGCGAGGGCGTGACCTTGAGGAATATCTCAAGCGCGTCACACACGCACGATCACGACGAACACGATGATCACGATGATCACGACGGTCACGACCACGGCGCGCTCGACGAGCATCTGTGGCTCTCGCTAAAGAATGCCACGGTGCTGACGGAGACACTTTGCGACGCGATATGCGAGCTTGACCCCGAGAACGCGCAGAACTACCGCGACAACGCGGCGCGGTACATATTGGAGCTCGAAGACCTGCGCCTTGATTTTGAAGCGGCGGTCGCAAGAGCGGACGGGAGTAAGCGATTTATGCTCTTTTGCGACAGATTTCCGTTCGTGTATCTGCTGGAAGAGCTCGGAATAGAGTATTCCGCTGCGTTCGAGGGCTGTAGTGCCG
Source organism: Clostridia bacterium (assembly GCA_017453285.1). Taxonomy (GTDB): domain Bacteria; phylum Bacillota; class Clostridia; order Oscillospirales; family CAG-272; genus HGM12713. The sequence continues at coordinate 7,945 of JAFTKL010000006.1, forward strand.
ACGTCGACGCGGATTTCGGAACGGTGGTCAGACTTATCGAGGAGGCAGAGGAGCACGGGGTCGATTTCGTCGCTATGACCGAGTCGTCCGACGGTACGCTTGCAAGGACCGTCGCAAACGCGATAAAGGATCGCGAGGTCGGTCTGCTTACGCTTGATTCGATGCAGGCGGTGGGCAAAAAGAAGATAGAGAGCGGGTATAGCTATCTGTCGATAATGAGAGAAAACCTTCGGGTGCTGAGTGTCGCACTCGGAGTGGAGGATTGAGGTTTTATGGCTCAGATCATTTGTAATAACGTCTCGCTCGGCTACGAGGACCGTACCGTTTGCGAGAATTTGAATTTTGAGATCAACGAGGGTGACTATCTTTGTATCGTCGGCGACAACGGCTCGGGTAAGAGCACGCTGATGAAGGCTCTCTTGTCGTTCGGCACGGTGCTTGAGGGCGAGATAGTCTTCGGCGACCGACTCACGCGCAAGGATATAGGCTATCTGCCCCAGCAGAGCGAGGCGCAGAAGGACTTTCCCGCATCGGTGCGAGAGGTCGTGCTTTCGGGATGCGTGGGCGGACTCGGCAGGCGCGTGTTCTTCGGCAGACGCGACAGACTCGAAGCTGACCAGAATATGAAGATGATGGGCGTGTACGAGCTTGCGGATAAGAGCTATCGCACGCTCTCGGGCGGTCAGCAGCAGAGAGTTCTGCTCGCGCGTGCGCTCTGCGCGGCAAAAAAGGTGCTTCTGCTCGACGAGCCTGTCTCTGGACTCGATCCGAGCGCATCCGCATCGCTCTATTCGCTGATACATCACATCAATAAGCACACGGGAGTCACGATAATTATGGTGACTCACGATATCGAAAACTCTCTGCGCGATGCATCTGCCGTGCTGAGAATGAGCAGCGAGCCGCGCTTCTTTAGCTCGGTCGAAGACTACCGCAGAGAATTCCTCGCAGGAGGTGCAGAATGAACCTCTTCGAGCTTTTAGGCAGATATTTTTCATATGAATTCGTCTGGTTTGCGCTCATCGTCGGCGTGCTGATCTCGCTTTGCTCGGCGCTCTTCGGCGTAGTGCTCGTCCTCAAGCGTTTTTCCTTTATCGGAGACGGACTGTCGCACGTTGCGTTCGGCGCGCTCGCGATAGCCACCGTGCTTGAGCTTACAGACAATATGCTCATCGTCCTTCCGGTGACGGTGATCTGCGCCATCCTTCTGCTCGGTATGGGCAGAAATGCAAAGATCAAGGGGGATGCCGCGATAGCTATGCTCTCGGCAGGCGCGCTCGCCGTAGGTTACCTCATTATGAGCCTCTTTTCAAGCTCGGGCAACGTCGCAGGCGACGTTTGCTCCACACTTTTCGGTTCGTTTGCGATAATCACGCTCTCGCGCGCCGAGGTCATCCTCTGCGTCGTGATGTCGGTCGTCGTGATAGCTCTCTTCGTCCTGCTCTACAACAGAATTTTCGCAGTGACCTTTGACGAAGCTTTTGCAAGCGCGTCGGGAGTCCGCACATCGCTCTATAATCTGCTTATCGCGGTAATAACGGCGGTCATAATCGTGCTCGCTATGAACCTCGTGGGCTCGCTCCTTATCTCTGCGCTCGTTATCTTTCCCGCGCTCTCGGCTATGCGAGTCGCACGCACCTTCAAGGGCGTGGTGATCACGGCGGCGGTAGTCTCAACGCTTTGCGCGCTGATTGGAATACTCGTCGCGATCCTTGCATCCACCCCCGTCGGACCTACCGTTGTGGCGGTAGACATTGTCGCGTTCGGACTGTGCTTCGCGGCAGGAAAAGTAATGAAAATAGAGTAGAGATACGGCTTTTTACCGAAATTTTTGAAAATATATTGACAAACGTTAATATTTGTGATAAAATCTATTTACAAAATCTATGAAAGGAGTATTTACAATGAAAGACAATAACAATCTCGTTCGCTTTCTCCTCACATTTTTCCTCGGCTGGATCGGTAGCGTAATTATCAACCATACATCCCTTAAGCCCGAGGGCTATACTTGCAGAACCGGTGCATATTTCTGGCTCGGTATCATAACCTTCAGCATTTATCCGCTTGTTGCATCTATCTGCAACTTCGTATTCGATCCTGCAAAGGACAAGAACATTGGCTACAAGAAGGGTTAATCTTTACCTACATAAAAATGGCTGAGTCGAAAGACTCAGCCATTTTTCTTTGTTTAATTATTTTCAGCAGGGTTCGTGGGGATCATAATGTTTGCAGATCCCTCGGTCATAACGCTTGGAAGCTTGCCGTCCCACTTTGCGAGATACTCGATGTACTTGAGGTAGTCGGTGATGACCTTGATCTCATCCGCACTCTTGCCCTCGAAGTCGATCTCGTAGTTGGTAGCAGCCTCACCGTCCTCGCCTGTCACGGTGGACTCGGTGATCTTAAAGCCGAGAGTTCTTGCGACCTCTATCGACTTGAGCTTGAGCGACTCGCTCTCTGCTCTCGCGATAGCGAGCTGTGCCTCGCGGTCAGCCTCAGCCTCGATGATCTTAGCCTCAGCCTTAGCCTTGGCGATCTCGATCTCAGCCTGCGCCGCCTTGAGCTTAGCCTGCGCCTCACCGTCAGCCTTCTGGATCGCTGCTTTAGCTTCAGCCTCAGCCGCCGCGATCTTAGCCGCGTTCTCATACTCTGCACGGAGCTGATTCTGCTCTGCGATCATCTTGTCCTCGACCGCGGTCTCGAATGCGTCAGAGAAGTCAATGTTCGTAAGTACGACGGTCGCGATGGTTACGTGGTACTCGTCTGCGATAGCATTCTTGATGGATTCCTCAACGCGAGGAGACATAGAAGAACGGTCGGAGATGATGTCCATAGCCTTGTAGGAGGAGAGGACGGACTTTGTCTTCTCAATGGCTATAGACTGAATTCTGCTCTGGAGAACTGCGAGAGAGCCGTACTGCTTTGCTATGTCTATTACCTTGTCACTCATTATCTGATACTGAAGAGTCATAGCAACGTCCATAGTCTGCGCGTCGGACGAGTATGCTGCGGTGGCGATTTCAACGTTCTGCACCTTAGCATCGTAGATCTCGTAGGTGTTGAAGAGCCAGAAGTCGAAATATGTACCTGCGGTGCGTGTGTTCTTAGCTTCACCGAGATACTTAACTACTGCGACCTCACCTGTGTCAACGGTGTGGAAGCTGAAGGGAACGGTGATGAAGAGAAGTATGAATACCAGAGCGACGATGATTGCGATAGTCGCCGCTTTGGAGTTTCTCTTGCTTTTCTGGAAAATTGCAAATCCGATACAAGCGATCGTTAGTATAAAGATAAGTGCGCCAATGATAATTCCTATTGACATAGCCTTTTCTCCTTTATGTTTTGATTGTTAGATGTGTGCCTCGTCGAGAAGCTCGATTCCGCTCTTGAGGAGCACCGACTCAGCCTTCTCTGTGTCGTCGCTGCGCATTACGGTGTAAGCCTTGTCTGTAGCGGTGGTAATGAGCGCGTAGAGGTACTCGATGTTAACGCCGTTCGACTCAAGAAGATTGAGCGCCTTAGCGAGTCCACCCGGCTCGTCGGGTACTGCAAAAGCGGTGACCGTGCGGATGTTTGCTGTGTGACCTGCATCGCAAAGAACCTTCTGCGCGCGTTCAGCGTCGTCTGCGATCATACGCACGATGCCGTAGTCGCTCGTGTCAGCGATGCACATAGAGCGAAGGTCAACGTTTGCCTTAGCAAGAAGATCTGTGATCTCGTGGAGAGATCCTTTTTTATTTTCTACGAATACGGATACCTGTTTGATTCCCATATTATTTCTCCTTTCAATTCAGACTCAATCGTGGAGCTTGCGCTCGTCGATTATTCTTACAGCCTTGCCTTCGCTTCTTGCGATGGTCTTGGGAGCTACGAGGTGAACTGCGGGGCCGATGCCGAGCATAGAGCGGAGCGCGTCCTTGAGCGACTTTTCCTTCTCTGCGATGTTCTTGACCGAGTCGTCAAACTGCTCGGGCGGAAGCTCGACGTAAACGTCGAAGGTGTCGTTGTTGTTGACACGGCCGAGCTTGATCTGGTAGTTGGGCGAGAAGCCCTCGTTGAGAAGAACCGTCTCGATCTGAGAGGGGAATACGTTGACTCCGCGGATGATCATCATATCGTCGCTTCTGCCCATGGGCTTCGACATACGAACGTGGGTTCTGCCGCAGGAGCAGGGGGTGCGGTTGAGCACGCAGATATCTCTGGTACGGTAGCGGAGAAGCGGGAAAGCTTCCTTGTCAAGACAGGTGAATACAAGCTCACCCTTCTGACCGTCGGGGAGAGGCTCGCCGGTTTCGGGATTGATTATCTCTGCGATAAAGTGGTCCTCGTTGACGTGCATACCGCCCTGCTCGGAGCATTCAAAGGATACGCCGGGGCCCGAGATCTCGGTAAGTCCGTAGATATCGTAAGCCTTGATGCCGAGAGTCTCCTCGATACTCTTACGCATAGACGCGGTCCAGGGCTCAGCGCCGAAGATGCCCGCCTTGAGCGGAATGGTGTCGGGAGTATATCCCATCTCGGTGAGCGACTCGCCAAGATATGCCGCATAAGAGGGTGTGCAGCAGAGGACGGTAGCCTTGAGGTCGGTCATAAACTGGATCTGACGCTCGGTGTTACCCGAGGACATAGGAAGCGTGAGGCATCCTACCTTGTGAGAGCCGCCGTTGAGTCCGGGGCCGCCGGTGAAGAGGCCGTAGCCGTAGCTGACCTGAACGACGTCCTCCTTGTCAGCGCCTGCCGCGATGAGCGCACGCGCACAGCAGTCCTCCCAGAGATCTATATCCTTCTGAGTGTAGTAAGCGATAACGCGTCTGCCCGTCGTGCCCGAGGTCGACTGAATTCTTACGCAATCCTCAAGCGGAACTGCGAGCATACCGTAGGGGTAGGTCTCGCGAAGGTCGGATTTTTCGATAAAGGGGAGCTTATGTAGATCCTCGATACCGTGGATATCCTCAGGCTTTACGCCCTTTTTATCCATAAGGTCGCGGTAGTAGGGAACGTCCTTGTAGACGTGTTCAACCTGCTTTACCAATTTCTCAGACTGTAACTTTTTGATCTGTTCAACCGGCATAGTTTCAATTTCCGGCTGATAGTACTTTCTCTTATCCAAGAGATCACCTGCTTTCCAAAATTTAGATTTTTAATATAATTTTCAAGCTCTGCCAAGTTCGAAAGCTTTTTCGTTCATTTCGACGAACTTGGGCGCAACGCTCTCACGAAGAGCGGCGAGCCACTTTTCCTTGTCGATATCAAGACTCTTCGAGAGTCTGCCCATCAGAACGATATTGGTAGCCTTTGATGAGCCTGCCGCAAGCGCGGGGGTGAGCGCGTCTATCGCGTCAATATCAACGCCGAGAGCGGCGAGATGCTCAAGGGATTCGTGCGGATACTCAGCCGCACCCGTGATCACGGGCATTGGATCGATCTCCTGAGTGTTTACGATGATCTTTCCGCCCTTCTTGAGATAAGGCGCGTAGCGGAGAGCCTCAAGCTTCTCAAACGAGACGATGAAGTCAGCCTCGCCCTTGTCGATGATGGGGGAGTATACCTTGTCGCCATAGCGCACGTAGGTAACAACGCTGCCGCCTCTCTGGCTCATTCCGTGTACTTCGGAGACCTTTACGTCGTAGCCCTCGTTAGAGAGCAGCTTGCCGAGCAGCTTGCTTGCAAGCAGAGAGCCCTGACCGCCAACGCCGACGATCATAATATTCTTGGTGTTATTAGTCATTGTTTCCACCTCCGATCGCTCCGAATGCGCAGAGCTGCTGGCATATTCCGCAGCCAACGCAGAGAGTAGCGTCAATTACAGCCTTGCCGCCCTTGATGCTGATAGCGGGGCAGCCGAGCTTCATACAAGCCTTGCAGGTGCGGCACTTTTCGGGATCGATCACGAGCGAGGGCTTAGCCTTCACGTACTTGAGAAGTGCGCAGGGTCTGCGGGAAATGATGACCGAGGGCTCGTCAGCGGCGAGCTCTTCAACGATAGCCTTCTCGGTAGCCTTGAGATCATAAGGATCTACGACGCGCACGCGGTTGATACCGAGCGCGTGGCAGAGAGCTTCAAGGTCGATCTTGGTAGCGGGGTCACCCTTGATGTTGTAGCCTGTGGTGGGGTTCTGCTGATGTCCGGTCATACCCGTGATAGAGTTATCAACGATGATGACGGTGGAATTCGTACCGTTGTAAGCGATATTTGCAAGTCCGGTCATACCCGAGTGCATAAATGTCGAGTCGCCGATGACCGCAACAGTCTTCTTCTCTGCGTCAGCGCCAGACGCCTTGTTGAAGCCGTGGAGACCGGATACCGACGCGCCCATGCAGAGAACCGAGTCGATAGCGTTCAGCGGTGCGGCAGAGCCGAGGGTGTAGCAACCGATGTCGCCGAGCACCGTGACCTTCTTCTTCGCGAGAACGTAGAAAAGACCTCTGTGGGGGCATCCCGCACACATAACGGGGGGACGGACGGGTGCGCTCTCCTCGGGAGTAACGAACTCGCGCGCCTCAAGTCCCATAACCTTTGCGATAAGCGATTGCGAGAATTCTCCGCAGATCGGGAAGATGTTCTTGCCGTCGACTTCAATGCCGAGAGTTTTGCAGTGGTTTTCAATCACGGGATCAAGCTCCTCGATAACTACGACTCTCTTGCACTTCTGCGCAAAGTCGCGGATAAGCTTTTCGGGCAGGGGATTTACAAGTCCGAGCTTGAGCACCGAAACGCTGTCACCGTAAAGCTCCTTTACGTACTGATAGCAGGTGCCCGAGGTTATAATTCCGAGCTCCGAGCCCTCAGCTATCTCGACTCTGTTGAGCGCGCAGGTCTCTGCGTACTCGACGAGCGCTTCGCCTCTCGCCTCAACGACGGGATGCTTGCGGATAGCGTTTGCGGGAGCCATTATATATTTCTGGGGGTTCTTTACGTATTCCTTCTTTACGGGTGTGAGCGGCTCTTCAAGCTCGACTGCGCACTGCGAATGTGCAATTCTCGTGCAGGTGCGGAAGATAACGGGAGTGTCATACTTCTCGGAGAGCTCGAAGGCTACCTTGACGAAGTCCTTTGCCTCTGCCGAGTCGGAGGGCTCTACCATCGGGAGCTTTGCAGCGATCGCGTAGTGGCGCGAATCCTGCTCGTTCTGCGAGGAGTGCATTCCGGGGTCATCGGCAACGCAAACTACGAGACCGCCGCCAACGCCGGTGTAGGAAAGTGTAAAGAGAGGGTCAGCCGCGACATTGAGACCGACGTGCTTCATACAGCAAGCCGCTCTGCTTCCCGAGAGAGAAGCGCCGAAGGCAACCTCGCAGGCGACCTTTTCGTTGGGTGCCCACTCGCAGTAGATGCCGTCGTATTTAGCCGCGAATTCTGTTATTTCTGTGGAAGGAGTTCCGGGGTAGGAGGAAACGACGCTGCAGCCTGCCTCAAGCAGACCGCGTGCGACAGCCTCGTTACCAAGCATAAGCTTTTTCATAATATGTAGACCGCCTTTGTGTAAATTTCTTTTATTTGTTTCAGTCCTCACTCAGCGAGTTTTTCGCAGGGACTGTATGAGTTACCTTGTAGCACTCGAAGAGCTGATCAACGCCCTCGGGCCCCCACTTCTGAGTGAAGAGGCTGACGATCGGAACGATGATAAGACCGCCGATCATAGCAACTACGCCCGAGGAGAGCGAGTTCTTGAAGATAAATCCAAGCACTCCGCCGCCCACGCTGAATACCTTCATAGAGATAAGAAGCTGAACTATCATCATTCCAACACCGAATACGAAGGAAGCCCATACAGCAGGGCGGGTAGCTTTCTTCCAATACAGGCCGTAGAGGAAGGGAGCGAGGAACGCGCCTGCAAGTGCGCCCCAGGAAACGCCCATCATCTGTGCGATGAATACGAAGTCAGACCAGATAGTATCCTTGAGTATTGCGATAACTGCAGAGAGGATAATGAAGAAAACTATCAGTGCTCTCATAATGAGAAGCTTCTTCTTTTCTGCCATCTGCTTTTTGGACGCAGGAACGATAACGTCGAGCGTAAGTGTGGAAGCAGAGGTGAGAACGAGAGAGGAAAGGGTGGACATCGATGCCGAGAGCACCAGCACGATGACGATGCCGATTATGTAAGGCGAGAGGGTAGAGAGCATAGAGGGAACGATAGAATCAAAGCCCTTTGCACTGACCTCAGCCTGAGTCATAAACAGACGGCCAAATCCGCCGAGGAAGTAGCATCCGCCTGCAACGATGATAGCGAAAACTGTAGAGATAAGAGTGCCCTTCTTGATAGCTGCCTCGTTGGAGATCGCGTAGAACTTACCGATCATCTGAGGAAGTCCCCAAGTACCGAGCGAGGTGAGCAGAACGACAGTCAGAAGCGCGATAGGATCGGGGCCGAAGAACGCAACGTATTCCCAACCGCCCTCAGCGCCGATTGCAAGAGCCTCAACAGAGACCATAAGTCCGCCGTTCTCAGCGAGAACTGCAACTACGACGGCAACGATGCCGACGAGCATGATGATACCCTGAATAAAGTCGTTGATCGCGGTAGCCATATAGCCGCCGAATACGACGTAAACACCGGTGAGTATTGCCATCACTAGAATACATGCCCAATAGGGAACCTCAAACGCGATGTTAAAGAGGCTGGAAAGACCGTTGTAGAGAGACGCGGTGTAGGGGATAAGGAATACGAATACTATCGCGGATGCCGCGATCTTGAGTCCCTTCGAGCCGTATCTCTTCTCGAAGAAGTCGGGCATCGTCTTGGAATTGACCTCCTGCGTCATAAGACGGGTGCGTCTGCCGAGGATGTTCCAGGCGAGAAGCGAGCCGATGAACGCGTTGCCGAGTCCTATCCAGGTCGATGCAAGTCCGAAGTTCCATCCGAATTGACCTGCGTATCCGACGAAGATAACGGCTGAGAAGTAGGATGTACCGAACGCGAACGCGGTAAGCCACGGTCCTACCGATCTGCCGCCGAGCACGAAGCCGTCGACGTTAGTGGAATGACGGCGACAGTAAAGACCGACGCCTATCATAAGTGAGAAAAATAATACAACTAAAATGCCTGTAAAAATTTGCGCGGTTATCATGGGGTCTCCTTGATTTTACGTGGGTGTTAACCTGTGATCTGTGCTTCTACGAGGCTGCCTCCGCAGTAGATCTCGCGAAGTCTGGGCTTTTCGATCTTGCCGGTGGGATTTCTCGGCACCTTGGCAAATATGATCTTTCTGGGACGCTTGTACTTGGGAAGAGAAGCGCAGAACTCGTTGATCTCCTCCTCGGTGCAATCCATACCCTCTTTTATCTCGATTATCGCAGCCGCGATCTCGCCGAGTCGCTTGTCGGGAAGACCGATGACCGCAACGTCCTTTATCTTACCGTAAGCGCGCAGGTGATCCTCGATCTGTACGGGATAGAGGTTCTCGCCGCCGCTGATGATAACGTCCTTCTTTCTGTCGACAAGGTAGATAAATCCGTCCTCGTCCTCTTTTGCCATATCTCCCGTGAGCAGCCATTCGCCCTTGAGTATCTCGTCGGTAGCCTCGGGATTTTTATAATAGCACTTCATAACTCCGTCGCCCTTGACGGCAAGCTCACCGACCTCGCCGCGCTTGACGGGCTCGCCGTTCTCGTCTACGATCTTGGTCTCCCAGAGATATCCTGCCTTGCCGATCGCGCCGACCTTGTCGATATTCTCAACGCCGAGGTGTACGCAGCCGGGGCCGATAGACTCGGATAGACCGTAGTTGGTGTCGTAGTCGTGCGTGGGGAACTGAGTCTTCCATCTCTTTATCAGAGAGGGCGGAACGGGCTGTGCGCCAACGTGCATAAGTCTCCACTGTGAGAGCGTGTAGTCCTCGAGGTTAAGATCGCCTCGGTCAATGCAGTCGAGTATATCCTGCACCCACGGAACGAGCAACCAAACGATCGTCGCCTTCTCATCGGATGCGGTCTGGAGCACCCACTCGGGCTTTACGCCGCGGAGAAGGACTGCCTTGCCGCCCGTCAGCAGCGAGCCGAACCAGTGCATCTTCGCGCCCGTGTGATAGAGCGGAGGAATGCAGAGAAAAACGTCGTCCTTGGTCTGCGAGTGGTGGTTCTGCTCGGTGTAGCAGGATGCTACGAGAGCCTTGTGTCTATGTAAGATAGCCTTCGGGAAGCCTGTAGTTCCCGAGGAGAAGTAGATAGCCGCGTCGTCTTCGTCCTTGAGCTCCACGGGGGGAACTGTGGTCGAGCAGTAGTAGGTCATCTGTGCATAATTATCCGCATACGCAGGGGTGTCGGAGGTCTTGCCTACGAAGAAGAGATCGTCGAGGTAGGAGATGTCCTTCTCGATGGCGTTTATACGCTCAATAAACTCGGGGCCGAACACGAGCATACGCACGTCGGCAAGGTCGAGACAGTACTTGATCTCATCCGAGGAATATCTGTAGTTCATAGGAACGACGAGCGCGCCGGTCTTAAGTATTCCGAAGTAGATCGGCAGCCACTCAAGGCAGTTCATAAGCAGAACGGCAACCTTGTCGCCCTTCTTTATGCCTCTGGTGAAGAGAAGATTTGCAAATCTGTTCGCTCTGATATCGAACTCTCTCCAGGTGATCTCGCGGCGATACTTCTCGCCCTCTGCGGCATCTATAAGGTTATATTCGCGCCAGGTCATATCCTTCTTGGGCTGCTTCTCGGGATTTACCTCGACAAGTGCCACGTCATTGGGGTAGATCTTGGCGTTTCTTTCCAAAAAATCTGTAATAGGCATGGGAGTCTCCTTGATTTTCATACTGAAAAAATAAAATATATTATAGTATATCACAAATTTTCGCGTTTGTCGAGGGAAATCACAGTTTTTTTTGTATTTTTTTGCAACTTTTTTTAAATAATCTTGCAAAATTTCCCCACTTCGACCATATACCCACATAGATATGGGGGTATTGACAAAAGGAGCAGAATGTAGTATAATGTATAAGGAAGATTTAAACTGTTCAGCCACGCTCGCCCAGCGCGACTTTAAAAGGAGAAATTTTTACGCTATGACTTACGCACTGTTTTCATTTTCGGTGTTTTTAATATGCGCATTATTCATCGGCATTGAGATCAACCGCAGCCTGCGCAGAGGACTCTCGCGCACGCTCATATCGTTTGCCACGATGATCGCGAGTGTCATCGTCGGTATCTTTTTGTCGCGCCTGCTTTCCTCTCTTATCAGCAGATGGCTCATCGCCTTTTTGAAGGAGAACTACTTTAAATCGGCATATATAGGCGGCTCGCTGAATATGGAGACTATTTCGCTGATGCTCATTCAGGCAGTTATCGGCTCGCTGCTCTTCTTCTTTACCTTTCTGTTTTCGCGTCTGTTTATCTCGCTCATCGTTGCCGCTATCACAAACGGCAGACTTGCAAAAAAGAAAAATCCGAGAGTAAGACAGGACAGAACGGTCGAGAGTCGCAGAGAGAGACTGATATCGGTGATCGCAGGAACGCTCAGTGGTATAATTCTCGCCGCGTCGCTCACCTCTCCGGTCATAGGAGCGTTCGGAGTAATGCAGAGCGCGGTCGTTATTATCGACGAGACCGAGCTCAACATCTGGCGCGCCTTCAGACTCGATGAGGAGCAGATAAAGGAGGCAACTAACTATTCGCGCAATCCCACCAGCGTATTTTTATCGGTGGCGGGCGGAAAGATGATCTATACCGCCTCGGCTACCGCGACCGTCGACGGAAGGTTGATCTCAATTCCTATGGAGCTTCGCGTGCTTGAGCGTGAGGTTGGAAACGTAAAAGAGATAATCCAGCTTTTCGGGAACGAGGATCAGCTTGGCGAGGAGGACGTCGAGGTGCTCGACAGCATCTGCCGACTTGCCGAGGATTCGCATATATTCAAGTATTTTCTTGCCGAGTACATCCAACAGGGCGCATCGACCTGGCTCAAGAACGGAAGGTTTATGTCGGTGCCCTATCCGAACGTCACCTCTCAGTTCCGTCCGCTCTTTGACGAGGTGCTCCGCATCTGCTCGGGTACGAGCTCGTATACCGTCAGCGACGACGTTCGCACGATGGTGAATATTTATGCCGCAACGCTCACCTGCGGAAGAGACCATCTCGACGTGATTGACGCGATCACGGGAAGCGACGTTATGACAAGGATCAGCGAAGAGATGAAGGGTAACGCGCGAATGAACAACAGCGTTATCCGCGGAGAGCTCTACAGACTTCTTGCATACTCGATGGCTGTGCAGATGACACGCGGCGGCACGAGCGTGGACAGCCCCTCAAGCTTCTACGGCTTTGCAAAGCAGGTTGCCGATACGGTCAACGGTGTGGTCGCGGACACCAAGTTGACGCGCGATGAGTGCATTACGCAGATCGCGGACGAGCTTGGCGATATATTCGACAGCATTGGTATGGAATTTCACGACAGCGCGATCCTGCTCGTTTCCGAGTCGCTTATGGACCGATTTGGCAGGGGCGCGGATCCCGCAACAGTCGAGGAGATCGCAATATTCTTCGGCGGAGATGCGGTCAACGTTGAGGATTACGAAAATTTTGATAATTCACCGATAGTCAGAGGTTAAAATGTTTCTTACGACTTATGTAACTGCTTTGGCAAAAACACCGATGGTCGACGAGATAGTTATTTACGCTTCCTTCGTTATAATAGCGGTTGTAAGCGTACTGCTCTATATTATGGCGATCTCGGATTGGCTTTTGTCGCTGCTGAACGTGAAAAGACACGGCGCACCTATCCTGCGCGACAGGGGAATAAAGAAATTCACCTATCCCGAGGGAAGAAGCGTGGTGTACGAGCCTGCGGGCTTCGATAACAGATTTTTAAAGAAATATATGCTTTTCGTCAGAGATGAGAACAAATATCTCAAGTGCCTTTTTGCCGACCGCGTGCGCTCCGCGTATTGCGAGCTTTTCGTGTTCGACAATCAGAACAGACTTATCAAGACGGTCGATCTCTTTCTTGAGCCTAACGGAGACAGATACTCAGACGCGATCGCGCTCCCGACGGCGACCTCGCACGTAAGCATTCTCGTGATGAAGGTCAACGGCAGAGCTGTAAAGATGTCGACAGTCGACGCAGAGAGCTTCAAACGTCATCTGTGGGGCAGAAGAGGACTTTTCGCTCTCCTGACCGTGTCGGTTACAGTGCTCGAGGGACTTATACTGACGAGTCTGGTACGCTACTTTCTCGACATTTTTATGGAGGACCGCTTCAGCATGACCTTTGCACAGTACGTCGGATCGTCGGGAAGAATAGTCGATATCGCGATCTCCCTGCTCGCAGGCATCTGCGTTGCCGCGATAGGCATCGCTCTGCATCTGCGTAAGGATCGCACATAGGAGGAGCTATGGCTGCTGAATACGATATTATTTCAAAGGGCGTTTACCGCCATACACAGATAGAGGATTTTGCGCGCGTGTCGCAGTATAGCTTTTTGCGCAAGGACGGAAGAAGATATCTCGCACTGCGGTTTGAAAACCGACTTGGCAGCAAAATAAGCGGAATGTCCTTCACGCTTCTTCAAAAAAATTCCACGGGTGAGCTGCTCGAGCGAACGCCTGTCAGCTACCCCGAGCTTGCGGCAGAGAACGGCGAGGAGTTCTCGCATAGCAGTATGATCCGCGTGCGCCCTGATTGTACAGACTTTGAGATAGTCTGGGATGAGGTGCGCTCTGGCGAGCTGATATACACGGTCAGCGGCGGACGTGCGACTGCGAGATATGACAGAATAGATCCTGCGCTCGACAACGTAGACAGCGCACAGGCTTCGCGTGTTCCTCCCACACCGAAGCGACACAAGCACCTTATGAGACTTTTCGCGCTTATCGCAGTTATCGCGATAATAGCGGGGAATATCTTCTATCTTATAGGAAAGATATCCGAGGAGAACGAGCGTAGACGCGAGCATTCCTCGGGGACGATGAATCAAGGCTTTTATCTGAAGTGACAAAATCTTTACGGAGAGCAAGATGTTAAAACACGAAAACACAGTCAGCCGTCTTGGCGAGAGAGAAAAGATCGAGCTTCTTACAAATATTGCGGGTATGAGCGAGACCGAGCTTCTCTCCTACGGACTTCCCGCGCTCAAAGCAATACGGCTTGCCGAAATGACAAAAAATATATATCCTGCCCCCGAGATGCTCAGCTGTAGCTGGGATGACGAGCTTGTGGCAAAGGTCGGACGCTTGAGCGCGGAGCTTGCGGTAGCAAGAGGAGTCAATTTCCTACTGACCCCCGCCGCGAAGATAAAGCTCGATCCGTACGGCGCGTCACCCACCGAGGACGTCTACCTTGGATCGTCACTTGCACATTCCTACGCAAAGGGTGCTCGCTCTACAGGTGTCGGTGTGTGCATTGAAGGTATGGGAGTGGCTCGCGATGAGGTCAAATGGCTCGGAGATCCGGTCGATCGCCGCGTGCTATACGAATATATCGCGCGCCCGTATCAGCTTGCACGCAAGAGCGACGATATCGCAATTGGACTGCAAAGAGACCTGCGCAGAGAGGGCTTTGACAAGGTCGGAGCAGAGCTTGCGCGTGCGGTACGCAATACTGCAGGAGAGGCCTGCCTTGTTTGCGAGAGCGCGGGAGCATCCGACACGGTAAAAATGATAAATCGACAGATAATCTGTCTTCAGGGCGCAGGCTACGCACTCAGCGCGGCTCTGCGTAAATACGATATAGTAAAGAAAGCGGTCGACAAGGGCGAGCTTGAGGAGAGCGAACTGCTTGAACAGATAGAGTGCGGAGACGCGATCTCACCCGAGATGCTTGATGAGGCAGTCGATCGATTGATAGATCTGCTTGAGAGCTGCACGCCTGCCCTTGTGAACGAGGAAAATGCACGCGCGGCGGCAGATGAGATCGCCTACAGAGCGGCGGCAGAGTCTGCGGTGTTGCTCAAAAACGAGCTGCAAGCGCTGCCGATACAGAAAAAGAAAAAGATCGCGCTCATCGGCGACGTCGCATTCTCCGGATGCGAGGGCTACCTTGACGCGCTTGAAGCAAGGCTCTCGGAAAACGGAGCTGTGGTAGTAGGACGCGCAAGAGGCTATGCGCTCGATAAGGACGCATCGGACGCTGAGCTGACACGCGAGGCGCTCGCGCTTGCAAAGGATGCCGATGCGGTGCTTTACTTTGTCGGAAACAGTGCGGAGAGAGAAAAGTACGTCGGCGCGACGAAGAACCTCTCGCTCCCCGCAAATCAGGATATGCTCGCGCAGGAGCTGAGGAGAAGTGGAAATAGTATAATTGCTCTCTTGGATAGCAGGTGCTCGGTCGATATAATTGCGATCGAACAGCTCTCGGCACTTATGACCGTATCCTGCTCGTCGACTATGGCGGCGCGCGCGTGCGCTGATCTCGTTATGGGCGTGATAGCTCCCTCGGGAAAGCTCACAAGCACGCTTTACAGAAACACCGACCGCTCGTTCTCCCGTCGCGAGCAGCAGCTCGGACGTGAGGTCAGCGTCGGCAGATTTATTGGCTACAGATATTATGACAGCGCGGATTACGACGTTGGATTCCCGTTCGGACACGGACTTTCATACACGAGCTTTGTCTACTCGTCGCTATCGATCGAAAACGGACGCGTTTCACTTACCGTCAAGAATACGGGAAAGAGAGACGGCGCCGAGGTCGTGCAGATCTACGCAGGACTTGACGACAGAGCTGCGCTCTGTCCCAAAAAAGAGCTCGTAGCCTACAAAAAGGTCTTCCTTGAGGCAGGCGAGAGCGCAAAGCTCAGCTTTGAATTGAGACTGCCGCGAGTATTTGACGAAAATACTCGGGAGCTTGTGGTAAGGAAGGGAAGATACACGGTCTTTGCAGGCTCGTCGCTCACCGATATAAGACAGAGCACAAAGATAAACTCCGAGGGTGCGGAGCTTGCCGCTCCCGACGAGCCGCTTGCAAGATATCTTCTTTGCGAAAGCAATATCATAACCGACAACTATACATTGGAGGCGAAATATCCCATTATGAAAAGAGCGATCAAGAATATAATCAGCGGTGTTGCGATGCTGCTCGTTGCAGTTCTTCTGCAGATCTATTGCGTATCCACCAATACCGCATCCGCATTTTTGAATATACTTACTGTGATAGTGCTCGCGATCGCGGTCGTGTTCTTCGTGCTTGACGCATTCGATCGAAAGCGTATGGCAGACAACGAGCGCGCACTTGCCCAAAAGGAGAATGAGAAGTGGTTTGAGGACGCGACGCGCCTTGAGTCATTTGACACAGAGAAGATGTTCGAGGAGGAGTTCACTCAGACCGAGGAGGAGATAGAAGAGGAAGAAGAGGAAGCTCCCGTGGTCGACGTCGCAAACGAGTATCTTGCTTACATCGACAAAGACCTTACGCTTGAGCGTACCGCAAACGAGCTCTCGCTCTTCGCGCTTGAGAGAGGCTGCAAACTTGAGAAGAGAACTGTATACACGCTTCTCGGCGCGCTTTCGTCCTCGAGACTCGTCATACTCAACGGCATCAGAAAGGATGAATTTTCCGCACTCGCAGGCGTGCTTTGCGAGTACCTCGAGTGCAATTTCCATATGGACGTCGCGGATGGCTCTTACGTAAGCGGCGAGTCGGTATTTATGAAGACCGACGAGAACGGAAACAAGATCAAGAGCGGCGCGCTTCGAACGATCGAGGAGGCGGGAGCATCGCAGAGCGAGCTTCACGTCGCTCCTATTGCGAACGTGAGCGTGGAAATGCTCGCAAACTGCTTTGGCGACATCGTGAAGTACGCAAAGAACCCCTCGCTTCCGTCGCTTGTAAGCTCGGTCGAGGGTAAGTACCGCTTCTCGAAGAACATACTCTTCCTTATCGGTCTTGACTCGCAGAGAACTCTTGCAGAGATACCTGCTGAGGTGGCTGAGGTTGCAACTGTATGCGAGGCAAATCTCACTTTGACCGATAGAGCCGCATCACTCAGCTCGGCGCACAAGCTCAAGCTTTATCAGCTTGAATATATGGCGGACGGCGCGGCGGCTTCTCCGATTATCGCTGAGGAGGAATGGAAGAAGCTCGACGCGTTCGAGAGATACGTAGGAGAGCGCACGGGATATGTGATAGGCAACAAGCGTTGGATCAGCATTGAGAGATACGCGTCGGTATATGCGAGCGCAGGTGGAGACGTATCTGAGTCGCTCGACGAGGCGATAGCATCAAGACTTCTGCCGAGCGTCATTTCCGCTTGCAAGGGCGTTGAGATCAGTCTTGGAGAGGCAATAGAGAGTATATTTGGCGAGAACGAGATGGACGGCTCGCGCAGAGCTGTAAGAAATTCCCGCCTCTACGCAAAGGATCAAGGAGAGACAAATGTCTGATATTTTAAGAATGTTCGCACCGCGCACCGCGCTTGCGTTCTCGTTGCCCGAATTTATCTTTTCGGGCCCCGCAATACTTATCTACATACTTGTTATCGTTGCGGCAGTAACTCTGCTCGTCTTTGCGCTTGCCGTCGGTGACTCCAAGGAAAAAAAGGAGACAACCATCACCATCGAGTCTGCCGAGCTTCAGGGCGGAGCATCCTCGAGTGAGGATACCAACGAGAGCGGCGAGAGATTTTGCATGCTGTCTGCTATGGACAGAGAGAAAGACAAGCTCGGAAAGAGGAAATACGAGCAGGGAGTAAGCCTTGAGTATTTCTGCGAGAGCTTCCGAAATTTTGCGGCATATGAATTGAAGCTTTACTACGATATCGAGGACATAAGACGCTTTGTCTCGGGACTTGCGGTATCTAAAATGCTTATCTTGCAGGGTATGTCGGGTACGGGAAAGACCTCGCTCGCACACGCGCTCGGTACTTTCGTGGATAACC